>DATCGH010000218.1:0-3075 GCA_036509055.1 Caldimonas sp. | reverse complement strand
CGCTGTCTTTCGCGCACCAGATATCCCGCGCCTTCTGCGGCGAGTCGCCACCGAGAATCGGCACGAGGAAAGTGAAGACCGTGAGGTTGGCAATTCCCGTGAGCTCTCGCTCGAGCTTCTTGCAGTAGCCGCAGTTCGGATCGGCGAAGACGACGAGCTTGCGGTCGCCCGTGCCCTGCTTCCAGACGATCGCGTCCTTGAGCGGCAGGCTCTTGAAGTCGATCGCCGTCAGCTTCGCGATGCGCTGCTCGGTGAGGTTGACGCGCGTCTTGGTGTCGATCACCTCGCCCTGGATTAGGTAGCTGCCGTTCTCGTCGGTATAGAGGATGTCGGTGCCGATCCGGATTTCGTAGATGCCGGGCATGCCGGTCTTCTGGATCTCGTCGATCTTCGGGAAATCGGGCAGCCGCTCGGCGATGTTCTTGCGGATGGCCGCTTCGTCGGCGAAGGCCGCCGAGGCGAAGCAGGCGGCGAGGAGGACGGCGGCGAGGCCGCGCAGGGGGTTCTTCATGATGTTGCTGCTGTCAGGAGTCGAGCGCCCGCGCGGTGAGCCAGCGCTTGAGCGGCGAGAGCCGATTGACCAGGGTCAGGCCATTGTTGCGGAGTTCGCGAATCGGCGCCTTGTCCTCGGCGAACAAACGCAGCAATCCGTCGGTAATTCGCAGCATCGCCGAAGTCGGCGCGGCACGCAGCCGCACGTACCGCCGGAGCAACCGTTCGTCCCCCAGGCGGCGCCAGGGCTCGCGCGCCTCGATCACCGACACGAGCGCGGCGACGTCGCCGAGGCCGAGGTTAAGACCCTGTCCGGCGAGGGGATGAACCAGGTGGGCCGCGTCGCCGGCCAGCACCCAGCCCGGCCCGCACCAGGCGGCCGCGCCGCCGACGGCCAGCGGCCAGGCCGCGCGCTCGGACCCGAGGCGCAGCTCACCGGCCTCGCCACCGCTGGCGAGCGCGAGTTCGCTCTCGAATGCCGCCGGCTCGGCCGCGAGCAGCGCCTCGGCGCGTTCGCTGGGCAGCGACCAGACCAGCGCGTAGGAGCGCTCGGGCTCGGGCCGATCGAACGGCAGCAGGGCGAGCACGTCGGGCGAGCGGAACCACTGGCGAGCGACATGGCCGTGCGGCCGCGACGCCACCAGCCGCGCGGCGATCGCCTTCTGGCCGTACGACTCGACCGCGATGCCGGCGCCCAGGCCCTTCAGCTCGGCCGCGGCCCGGCCTTCGCAGTGCGCCAGCAGCGTCGCGGAGACATCGGCATCGACTCGCGTCACATGCGGCGCGAAGCGCAGTGCCGCGTCGAGCTCGCGCTCCAGCGCCGCCGCATCGGTGATCACCGCCAGCTCGCCGACCCGCTGCTCCCAGGCCGAGAATTCGAGCGCCGCGCCGGCGGCGTCGCCATGCACGAGCATGTCGTGAACCGTCGTCCGCGCGTCTTCGGGCAGCGCGTCCCAGACCTTGAGGCCGCGCAGCAGCGCCACCGAGCCCGGGTTGAGGGCATAGGCGCGGACGTCTTCCCGACCGCCGCCCTGCCCCGGCGCGCCGCGCAGCGCCACCGAGAGGCCGAGACGGGCCAGCGCGAGCGCCAGGGTCTTGCCGACGATGCCGCTGCCGGCGACCTGGACATCGAAGGAACGCATCGAATCGATTGTAGGGAGCGCTCGCGAGACAATCGCCGGCTTCCGCCTTCACAGACATCCTCATGAGCGTGAGCGACGACCCCGACACCGCGGTGAGCCTCGAATCGGTTCACGTCTATCCGATCAAGTCCTGCGCCGGCACCGCCCCGGCCGAGGCGCTGCTGATCGAGACCGGCTTCGACCTCGACCGCGCCTGGATGGTGGTCGACGCCGCTGGCGAATTCGTGACGCAGCGCGAGCTGCCGCGGATGGCGCTGATCCAGCCGACGCTCAAGCTCGAGGAAATGATCCTGCGCGCCCCGGGCATGCTGGCGCTGCACGTCGCCCTCGACCGGGTCGAAGCCCCCTGCACGGCGAAGGTGTGGAACGACACGGTCGCGGCCTTCGACATGGGGCCGCTCTGCGCCCAGTGGTTCAGCGATTTCCTCGGCCGGCCGCTGCGCCTGGCGCGCTTCGACCCCGAGCAGCGGCGCCTCGCCAACCGGCAGTGGACCGGCGCGCTCGAGGCCGAGACCTCGTTCCAGGACGGCTTTCCGCTTTTGGTCGCGTCGAATGCCGGCCTGGACGAGGTGAACCGGCGGCTGGCCCTGGCCGGCGAGCCGGCGGTGACGATGGCGCGCTTTCGGCCCAACCTCGTGCTCGGCGGGCTCGATGCGCACGGCGAGGACCCTCTCGACGAGATCGCCTTCGACACCGCCGAGGGGCCGGTGCGGCTGAAACTGGTGAAGCCCTGCGCCCGCTGTCCGATTCCCGATGTCGACCCGGCGACCGGCGTTGCCGGCCACGCCGTCGGCGACGTGCTCGCGCAGTACCGCGCCGACCAGCGCGTCGACGGCGCCCTCACCTTCGGCATGAACGCGGTGATCGTCGAGGGCATCGACCGGAACCTTCGTCCCGGCATGCAGGGCCGGGCGAGCTTCGCCTTCGACTGACGGCGCCGTGCAACGGCTGAAGACCTGGCAGCTCTTCGCCGGCTGCGTCCTGATCTGGGGCACGACCTGGCATGCGATCACCTACCAGCTCTCCGCCTTGGCGCCGGAGTTCGGGGTGGCGATCCGCTATGTCATCGCCGGCGGCGGCGTCGTCGCCTTCGCCCTCGTGCGCGGAGAGCGGCTGCGCTTTCCCTTCGCTGCCCATGTCTCGCTGGCGCTGCAGGGCACCTTTCTCTATGGCATCTCCTACATCTGCGTCTATCACGCCGAGCGTTACGTGGCCTCGGGGCTGGTCGCCGTCGGCTATTCGGCCTCGCCGTTGCTCGGCGGCCTGGGCGCGGCGGCGCTGTTCGGCGTCGCCGTCGGCGGCCGCTTCGTCGTCGGCGGCGTGCTCGGGCTGGCGGGTGTCGCCCTCATCTTCTGGCCGGAGATCGCGCGACCGAGCGGCGGCGAGCGGGGCACGCTCGGCCTCGTGTCCACCGTCGCCGCGGTATTGCTCTCGGCGATCG
>DATCGH010000217.1:0-2421 GCA_036509055.1 Caldimonas sp. | reverse complement strand
TGCAGATGCTCGCGCCGTCGCTCGCCAAGTTCGGCCCGCTCGGCGCCAAGGAATTCGAGGTGTTCGATCTGCCGTTCATCTTCGACAACACGGCGGAGCTGCACAAGGTCACCCAGGGGCCGGTCGGCAAGCAGCTGCTCGGCAAGCTCGACGCCAAGGGCATCAAGGGCTTGGCGTTCTGGGACAACGGCTTCAAGTCGTTCTCGGCGAACAAGGCGCTCAGGACGCCAGCCGACTTCAAGGGCATGAAGATGCGGATCCAGTCGTCGAAGGTGCTGGAAGCCCAGATGAGGGCGGTCGGCGCGCTGCCTCAGGTGATGGCGTTCTCGGAGGTGTACCAGGCGCTGCAGACCGGCGTCGTCGACGGCACCGAGAACCCTCACTCAAACCTCTACACGCAGAAGATGCACGAGGTGCAGAAGTTCGTGACGGTGTCCGACCACGGCTACCTCGGCTACGCCGTCATCACCAACAAGAAGTTCTGGGACGGCTTGCCGGCCGACTTGCGCGGGCAGCTCGAGCAGGCGCTCAAGGAGGCGACCGACTACGCCAACAAGATTGCCCAGGAAGAGAACGATGCCGCGCTCGAACACGTCAAGAAGTCCGGCAAGAGCCAGGTCGTCGTGCTGACCCCGCAGGA
The DNA here is from genome assembly GCA_036509055.1 of Caldimonas sp. Taxonomy (GTDB): domain Bacteria; phylum Pseudomonadota; class Gammaproteobacteria; order Burkholderiales; family Burkholderiaceae_C; genus Schlegelella_A. The sequence continues at coordinate 1,781 of DATCGH010000217.1, read as the reverse complement.
GCGGCTCGACCTCAAGAAGGCAATGTTCAAGGTGCACAAGGAGATGGAGTCACGCATCGGCAAGGAGGTGATCGATGCGGTCTACAAGGAAACCGGCTTCGATCCGGCCAAGCTCTAGCCCCGATGTTCCCCGGGCTGCCCGAGCGATCCTTCCAGCAGCCCGTTTCGTGCCCGCTTTTGTCAGGAGTTCGCGATGGTGAAGGTGCTTGACCACCTGGAGGAATGGCTGATCTCGTTCCTCATGGGCGCGGCGACGCTGATCATCTTCGCGGCGGTCATGCACCGCTACGCGAGCGGCGTGCCGATCCCGGGCGTGCAGGACTGGATGCTCGGCCTCAACTTCGGCTGGGCGCAGGAGCTGTGCATCATCATGTTCGTGTGGATGGCGAAGTTCGGCGCCGCCTACGGCGTGCGCACCGGCATCCACGTCGGCGTCGACGTCCTGATCAACCGGCTGAACGAGCGCACTCGCGCGAAGTTCATCATCTTCGGCCTGCTCGCCGGCGCCGCGTTCACCGCCATCGTCGGCACGCTGGGAGCGACCTTCGTCTGGGAGAACGGCGCGCATCAGGCGATCTTCAAGCTGCTCGGCCTGGGCACCGGCGACCTTCCCGAAGGCCCGACGACGCCCGACCTCGAAATGCCGACCTGGATGGTCTACTCGGCGGTTCCGCTCGGCTCGTACCTGATGTGCTTTCGCTTCCTGCAGGTGACCTGGAGCTTCGTCCGCACCGGCGAGCTGCCGCATCACGACCAGTCCAAGGTCGAGGGCATCGAGGACGTCGCGCCGCCGGCGCCGGGCGAGGAAGACAAGATCTACCGCATGGAGGACGACCTCCATCCGCGCGACAAGGACCGGCCATGAACACCTTCCTGATCTTCGCGCTGCTGGTCGCGTTGATGCTCACCGGCATGCCGATTTCGATCTCCCTCGGCCTCACCGTCCTCTCGTTCCTGTTCTTCCTGACCCAGGTGCCGATCGAGTCGGTCGCGCTGAAGCTGTTCACGGGGATCGAGAAGTTCGAGATCATGGCGATCCCGTTCTTCATCCTCGCCGGCAACTTCCTGACCCACGGCGGCGTCGCCAAGCGGATGATCCGCTTCGCGACCTCGATGGTCGGCCACTTCCACGGCGGGCTCGGCCTGGCCGGCGTGCTCGCCTGTGCGCTCTTCGCCGCGGTCTCCGGGTCGTCACCGGCGACGGTCGTCGCGATCGGCGCGATCCTGCTGCCGGCGATGGTCCGCGCGGGCTTTCCCAAGCGGTTCGGCGCCGGCGTCATCACGACCTCGGGCGCGCTCGGCATCCTGATCCCGCCGTCGATCGTGATGGTGATGTACTCGGTGTCGACCAACACCTCGGTGGGGGCGCTCTTCATGGCCGGCATCATTCCGGGCATCGTCCTGGCGACGATGCTCGGCCTCACGACGTGGTACCGCGCGCGCAGCAACAACTATCCGCGCCAGCCAAAGGTGAACTGGGCGGGCCGGCTGAAGGCGTTCCGCGACTCGTTCTGGGGCCTGGCGCTGATCGTCATCGTCATGGGCGGCATCTATTCGGGCCTGTTCACGCCGACCGAGGCGGCCGCGATGAGCGCGGTCTGGGCGTTCATCGCCGCCGTCTTCATCTACAAGGACCTGAGGCTGAAGGACGTTCCGCGGGTGCTGCTGGCGTCGGCCAACATGAGCGCGATGCTGCTCTACATCATCACCAACGCGATGCTGTTCTCGTTCCTGATGACGCACGAGAACATCCCGCAGGCGATGGCCGACGGCATGCTCGG
>DATCGH010000216.1:0-2398 GCA_036509055.1 Caldimonas sp. | reverse complement strand
CGAGGCGACGCCGGTCGTCGCCGTGTCCGCATCGGTCATGCCCGACGACCAGCAGAAGATCGTCAGCTCGGGATTCGATGCCTTCATCACCAAGCCGATCAACTTGAAGCAGTTCCAGGACACGGTGCAGCAGTTCCTTGCTGGCGGCCGGGCGCGCTGAGCCGGCAATGAAGGCGGTGACATGATGCATCGCAAGGCCTTCCTGCCGAACCTGCTGGCCACCCCATGAGCGCGTCCAGGATTCTCGTTGTCGACGACGTGGCGCTGAACGTCAAGCTGCTCGCCGACCTGCTGACGGTGAAGGGCTACCGCACGTCGACCGCGACCTCGGGCGTCGAGGCGCTGGCGGCGATCGCCGTCGAGCCGCCGGACCTGGTCCTGCTCGACGTGATGATGCCGGGGATGAGCGGCTACGACGTCTGCCGCGCGATCCGCGCCGACCCGGCGCAGGCGATGCTGCCGGTCGTGCTCGTGACCGCGCTCGACCCGGCGGAGGAGCGCGCCAAGGGCCTCGACGCCGGTGCCGACGACTTCCTCAGCAAGCCCGTCAGCCAGAGCGAGCTGCTGGCGCGGGTGCGCTCGCTGCTGCGCATCAAGTCGCTCTACGAGGAGGTGCTGCGCCAGAAGCGCGAGCTCGCCGAGCTGAACCAGAGCCTCGAGCGGCGCGTGGCCGACGGCGTGAGCCAGCTCGAGCGGGTCGGCCGGCTGAAGCGGTTCTTCTCGCCGCAGCTCGCCGAGCTGATCGTCGCCGGCGGCGCCGAGGATCCGCTGAAGAGCCACCGCCGCGAGATCACGGTCGTGTTCCTCGACCTGCGCGGCTTCACCGCCTTCACGGAAACCGCCGATCCGGAGGAGGTGATGTCGGTGCTGGGCGAATACCACGCGGCGGTCGGTCGCCTGGTGATGGAGCACGAGGGAACGCTCGAGCGCTTCGCCGGCGACGGCATCATGATCTTCTTCAACGACCCGGTGCCGGTCGCCGATCCGGCGCCGCGCGCGGTGCGCATGGCCCAGGCCATGCAGTGCGAAGTCGAGCGGCTTTCGGTGGGGTGGCGCAAGCGCGGCTACGAGCTGCAGATGGGCGTCGGCATCGCCCAGGGCTTCGCCACGATCGGCGGCATCGGCTTCCCCGGGCGGATCGACTACGGGGCGATCGGCAACGTCACCAACCTCGCGGCGCGTCTGTGCGGCGAGGCGCACGGCGGCGAGATCCTGGTGTCGCAGCGGGTCTGCGGGCTGCTCGACGGCCAGGTCGCCGTCGAGCCCCGGGGCGAGCTCGTCCTGAAGGGCTTCCAGCGGCCGGTGCCTGCGTTCCGGATTGCGGCGCAGGTCGAGCCGGCCGCGAGCCCGCGCCTCGCGCCGTAGGCCGCGTCGCCGCCGGCCTCAGCGCGTTCGCCGCTTCGGTCGCCGGCCGGCGGTGCCGCCTGCGCCTGCGTCGGCTGCGCCGCCGACGAGGGCGAAAGCCGAAAGGCCGGCGAGCAGCGCCAGAACGCAGGCCGCGATCGCCGCCGCATGGAAGCCGGCGACGAAGGCTGCGCCTTTCGCATTGCCGGCGAGCACGAAGCCGAGCAGCGCCGTCGCCAGCAGGCCGGCCACGCGGGCGACGGCATTGTTGACACCCGACGCCGAACCGACGTGGGCCGCGTCGACCGCGCCCATCACCGCCGCCGTGAGCGGCGCGACGCTGAGGGTGAGGCCGACCGCGACGGCCGCGAGCGCCGGCAGCAGCACGCTCGCATAGTCCAGGGAGCCGACCTCGACGCGCAGGAACAGCGCGAAGCCGGCGGCGGCGATGCACGGGCCGACGGTCAACATCAGGCGCGCGCCGGTGCGCTCGGCCAGTCGCCCGGCGGCGCGCGAGCCGAGGCCCATCGCCACCGGCAGCGGCAACAGCGCCGCGCCGGCGGCGGTGGTCGAGTAGCCGGCGACATCGATGAGGAGAAAGGGCAGGAGCACGAACAGCCCGCTCAGGGCCGCGTACAGGAAAAGTGTGAGCAGGGTGACGCCGACGAAGCTGCGCGTGCCGAAGAGGTGCAGCGGCATCATGGCCCGTTCGCCTCGCCGGGCTTCGAGCAGGACGAAGGCGATCAGCAGCGTCGCACCGATGGCGAGGGCGGCGATCGCCAGCGTCGGCGACAGCGCGCCGGAGGTGGAAGAGGTCGAATCGGCGCCGCTGCCGCCGTGCTGCCCGGCGAGGACCGTGAGGCCGAACGTCAGCACGGCCAGGCCGGCGGTCGCGAGCAGTGCGCCGCCGCCGTCCAGCGCCTGGGCGTCCCGGCTCTGGCTCTCTTCGACATAGCGCCAGGCGAGCACGCCGGCGGCGAACGCGATCGGCAGGTTGACGAGGAAGATCGGCCGCCAGCCGACGACATCGACCAGCCAGCCGCCGGCGAGCGGG
>DATCGH010000215.1:0-2603 GCA_036509055.1 Caldimonas sp. | reverse complement strand
TTCTCGATCGGCAGGCCGTGGCAGTCCCAGCCCGGGGTGTAGCGCGAGTCGAAGCCGGCGAGCTGGCGCGCCTTGACGATCATGTCCTTCAGGATCTTGTTGGCGGCATGGCCGACGTGCAGCTGGCCGTTGGCGTAGGGCGGGCCGTCGTGCAGCACGAACCGGGGCCGGCCGTGGCGCGCTTCGCGCAGCCGCTTGTAGACGCCGTCGTCGCTCCACGCCTTGACCCAGCCCGGCTCGCGCTTGGGCAGGTCGCCGCGCATCGGGAACGGGGTGTCGGGCAGGTTCAGCGTCTTGCGGTAGTCGGTCGCAGGAGCGGGGCTGGCAGTCGTCGGGGCGGGCGCATCGGCCATGGCGATGAATCTTTCGGGCGAGGGCGCAGGGCGCGTCGGCGGGTCACGTCGGGAAGTCTGGCGATCGGCTCGCGGGGTGCGGCCGATCGCCGCGAAGGCCCTGCATCCTGCGATGCCGGGCCGGCGTCGATGGCCGCGTCAAATTCGATCGCGGGTCGTCTGGCGGCCGGTGGCGGCGTGCAGCTTGGCCTCGGCGGCGAGCCAGGCGTGTGCCGCCTCGGCATCGCCGCGGATCGCCCCGGCGAGGGCCTCGAGCGAGTCGTAGCGCGCTTCGTCGCGCAGTTTGGCAAGCAGCTCCACGCGCACGAGTTTACCGTAGCCCCCCTCGCTGCCGAGACCGGGCGGCCAATCGAAGACATGGGTCTCGAGCAGGACCCGGCCGCTGTCGTCGATCGTCGGCCGCCGTCCCAGGCTGGCGACGCCGTCCAGCGGGACGTCGACCAGGCCGTGCACCCGGGCGACGAAGACGCCCATCGCCGCCGGGCGCGGATGCGGGAAGCGCAGGTTCAGGGTGCGAAAGCCGTCGCCGCGGCCGCCGCTCGTTTCGCCGAGCGCCCGGCCGAGCTTGGCGCCGTGGATGACGTGGCCGCTGACGCTGTAGGGCCGGCCGAGCAGGGCCTCGACCTGCTTCATGTCGCCGGCGGCGAGCGCGGCGCGCACCGCCGAGCTCGAGACCCGGTGGCCGTGGACCTCGTAGCTCATCATCCGGGCGACGTCGAAGCCGCGCGAGGCGCCGGCGGCATCGAGCATGGCGTAGTCGCCGGCACGCCGGGCGCCGAAGCGGAAGTCGTCGCCGACCAGAACATAGCCGACGCCCAGCCCCTCGACCAGCATCCGGTCGATGAAGGCCTCGGGCGTTTGCGCCGCGAGCGCGGCGTCGAAGCGCAGGATCACGACCTGCTGGATGCCGCAGCGCGCCAGCTCGCCGAGCTTGTCGCGCAGCGGCGCGATCCGTGCCGGCGCCGTCTCGGGCTTGCCGGCGCGGGCGGCGAAGTAGTCGCGCGGGTTCGGCTCGAAGCTCATCACCGTCGGCGGCAGGCCGCGGTGCGTCGCCTCGGAGACGAGCAGCGCCAGCATCGCCTGGTGGCCGCGATGCACGCCGTCGAAATTGCCGATCGTCAGCGCCGAGGACGGCGCCAGGTCCGGATGGCGAAGACCGCGAAAAACCCGCATTGCCGCGATTATCGGCGGCGGTCTTCGCTTCAGAAGCGAACCGCGACGTTGGCGCCGACGGTCCAGGTACGGCCGGGCGCCGGCTCGAAGAAGCGGCCGTTGCCTTCGCCGACGATCACCGAGCCGACGTAGTTGCGGTCGAACAGGTTGTCGATGCGGCCGAAGCCGCTCAGCTCGACGGTGCCGATCCGCGCCAGGTAGCCGAGGTAGCCGGAGAAGGTGGCGTAGCCCGCGGCGGCGTCGGTATTGGCGTCGTTCACCCAGACCTTGCTCAGGGCGCGGGCCTCGAGGCCACCGCGAAAGCCGAGCGGCGGCGTCCAGGCGAGCGAGGCGTAGAACGAGTTGCTGGCGGTGCCGGGAATGCGGTTGTCGGCGGGAATGGTGAGGGTCGGGGTGGTGCAGGGCACGCCGGCGCAGGTCTGGAACGGATCGCGGTAGCGCGCGTCGAGCCAGGTGTAGGCGCCCTGCAGGCGCAGGTCGCTGCCGAGGTCCGCGGCCGCCGAAAGCTCGATGCCGCGACGCCGCGTCGCCCCGGCGTTCTGGAAGGTCGAGCGGCCGCCGGCGTTGGTCTGGGTGACGATCTCGTCGGTGGTGTGGGTCTCGAACGCGGCGACGGTCGCCTCGCTGCCCGGCATGAAGCGGAACTTGGCGCCGATCTCCAGGCTCTTGCTGCGCGCCGCCTGCAGCGCCAGGTTGAGCCCGGTCTGGCCGCTCGGCCGGTAGGCCAGCTCGTTGAGCGTCGGTGTCTCGAAGCCGCGGCCGGCGGTGGCGTAAAGGTGGACGCTGTCGCTGGCCGCGAACATCACGCCGAGGACTGGGAGCGTCGCCGAATAGCTGACGCTGCCGCTGTCGTCGGGATTGGTGCCGACGATGTAGCGATCGTCGGAATCGAAGCTGACGTGGACATGACGCACGCCGGCGTTGGCCGACCAGCGCGGCGTGATCTGCAGCGAGGCCTGCAGGTACTGGTCGAAGCTGTCGACGTCGTTGCGCTCGTCGCGCCTGAGCGCGCCCTTCACGCCGAGGGTCGTGCCTTCGAAGTTCTGGTAGCCCCGGCGCTTCTCCTGCAGGGCGTCG
>DATCGH010000214.1:0-2301 GCA_036509055.1 Caldimonas sp. | reverse complement strand
TCGGCATAGGCGAACATCTCGTCGGGCATGCGGTGCGCCGAGACGACGCGGGCCTCGTGGGGGATGCCGAACTCGGCGAGAATCTCGGTCGCGGCGCGCAGGGTTTCCCAGTCGCTGCTGGAGCCCATGACCACACCGACGACGGCGGGGGCGCTGCTCAATTCGAGTCGCTTCCGAAACGCTGGGGGGTTGGCTTGAATTGTAGGCGGCGCGCCGTCACCTGCCCCTGAGAGCCGCCTTCGCCACCGAACCCCTTCCCGACCCAACGCCATGCAGGACATCACCCGCAAGAACTTCGAAGCCGAGCTGGTCAACGCCTCGCTCGCCCAACCCGTGCTGCTCGACATCTGGGCCGAGTGGTGCGGCCCGTGCAAGGCGCTCGGCCCGGTGCTGGAGAAGCTCGAGACCGACTACGCCGGCCGCTTCAAGCTGGTGAAGCTCGACGCCGACGCCGAGCCCGAGATCGCGCAGCAGCTGTCGCAGATGTTCGGCGTGCGCAGCATCCCGTTCTGCGTGCTCTGGCTGGGCGGCCAGCCGGTCGACGGCTTCGTCGGCGCCCTGCCCGAGGCCGAGGTCCGCAAGTTCCTCGACAAGCACGTGCCGAGCGAGGAGGAGCAGACCGCCCAGGAACAGCTCCAGGAAGCCGAGGAACTGCTCGCCGAAGGCGACAGCGACGCCGCGATCGACCGGCTGCAGGCGGCGCTGGCCACCAACCCGGCCAACGACGCGGCGCGCTACGACTACCTGCGCGCCCTGCTCGCCGCCGGCCGGGTCGCCGATGCACGGAAGGCTTTCGACCCGGTGGCCAACGCCGTCGTCCCCGACCAGCGCCTGGCCGCGGCCGGCCACTGGCTGGCGGCGATGGAAGCAGCGCCTTCGGCCCGCCCGGAGGAAGCGCTGGCCGCCGCGATCGCCGCCAACAAGCGCGACTTCGACGCCCGCTTCGAGCTGGCGCAGACGCTCTTCGCCCGCAACGAGTACACGCGGGCGATGGACGAGCTGCTCGAGATCGTGATGCGCGACAAGGCCTGGAAGGACGGCCTGGCGCGCAAGAACTACGTCGCCATCCTCGAGATCATGAGCAAGCCGGCAGGTGCCGCCGCCGCGGCCGCCGCGGCAGCGCCGAAGCAGGGCACGCTCGAGGTGGCCGGCAAGATGGCGGCGACGCCGGCCGACCCGGTGGTCGACGCCTACCGGCGCAAGCTGAGCATGGCGCTGTTCTGAGCCGAGCGGCGCTCAGGCCGACGCCGGGCGCATCAGCAGCTCGGCGACCTGGGCGTAGGTCGCTGCCGTCTGCGCGATCACCTCGGCCGGCAGCGCCGGCGCCGGCGCCTTCTTGTTCCAGGGCTGGCCGTCGATGCGCACGCTCTCCAGCCAGTCGCGAACGAACTGCTTGTCGAAGCTCGGCGGGTTCGAGCCTTCGGCATAGCGGTCGGCCGGCCAGAAGCGCGAGGAGTCGGGGGTCAGCACCTCGTCCATCAGCGTCAGCGTGCCGGCCGCATCGAGGCCGAACTCGAACTTGGTGTCGGCGATGATGATTCCCTTGGCCAGGGCGATCTTCGCCGCCTCGCTGTAGAGGCGGATCGCGGTGTCGCGCACCCGCGCCGCGAGCTCGGGGCCGACGATCTCCGAGGCCCGCTCGAAATCGATGTTCTCGTCGTGGTCGCCGGCCTCGGCCTTGGTGGCCGGCGTGAAGATCGGCGCCGGCAGCTTCGACGCGTTGCGAAGGCCCGGCGGCAGCGGCACGCCGCAGACCCGGCCGCTTTCCTTGTATTCCTTCCAGCCGCTGCCGGCGAGGTAGCCGCGCACCACCGCCTCGATCGGCAGAGGCTTCAGGCGCTTGACCAGCATCGCCCGACCGCGCACCTGCTCGCGCTCCTCGGGTGCGACCACGCTCTCCGGATCGTCGCCGGTGAGGTGGTGGGGCACGACGTGGCCGAGCTGACCGAACCAGAACAGCGCCATCTGCGTCAGCACGCGGCCCTTGCCCGGGATCGGCTCGCCCATGACGACGTCGAAGGCGCTCAGCCGGTCGCTCGCGACCATCAGCATGCGGTCCTTGCCGACCGCGTAGTTCTCGCGCACCTTGCCGCGCGCCAGCAGCGGCAGGGAGCGGATGGTGCTTTCGAAGAGCGGCTGCTGTTCCTCGCCCGGCGCCTCGGCGGCCGCCATCAGACGACCGTCTGCGTCAGCTCGCCCTGGGCGTAGCGTTTGGCGACCTGGATCAGCGGCTGGGCCGCGATCTTCGCCGCCTGGCCTTCGCAGCCGAACTGCAGGTAGCGCTCGCGGCAGATCCGCTTG
>DATCGH010000213.1:0-2335 GCA_036509055.1 Caldimonas sp. | reverse complement strand
GCCCGCGGCAACAACCCGGTGATGAACGACGTCGCGGCCAAGCTGAACGACCGCGAGATCAAGGCCCTCTCCGACTACGTCGCCGGCCTGCGCTGATCGGCCGCGCCGGAGGTCGCCGCCGCCGGCCGCCCTTCGGCCTTGAGCAGCAAGGCGTCGACGCCATAGAGCTTGGCGAGCGCCGCCAGCTTGGCCGGCGCCGAACGGATCGCGAATTCCCGGCCCCAGGCCTGCGCCAGGCGATCGATCTCCAGCAGCACCGCCAGCGCCGACGAATCGAAGCGTTGCAGCGGACCGGCGTCGACGACGACCGCGCTCTCGCCCCGCTCCTGCTCGAGCGCCTGCTTGAGCATGCGCAAGGTGTCGCGGGCTTCGCGCGCGGTCAGGGTGGCGGGAAGAAGGAGCACGCGTCAGCCCGCGGACGGTTCGAGCGCCGCCGCGTCCATCAGCCCTTGGCCGCGGCCGACTTGTTGCGCTCGGCCAGCTTGCCGATCAGGCCATCGATGCCGTTGGCGCCGATTTCCTGGGCGAAGCTGTTGCGATAGTTTTCCACCAGCCAGACGCCCATCACGTTGACGTCGTAGATCTTCCACGAGTCGCCGGCCTTGGCCAGCCGGTAGTCGAGCTGGATCGGGTCGCCCTTGCCGCGAATCTCGGTGCGGACCACGACCTCGGTGTCGGCAGGCTGCGAACGCATCGGCTTGAGCTCGATCGTCTGCTCCTGGTTCACTTGCGACAACGCGCCGGAATAGGTGCGCACGAGGAGCAGCTTGAACTCGTCCTGCAGGCGCTTCTGCTGCTCCGGCGTCGCCTGACGCCAGTAGCGGCCGACGGCCGAAGAGGTCATGCGCTGAAAGTCGACGTAGGGCATGACCTTCTGGTCGACCAGGGCGATCACCTTCTTCAGGTCGCCGCTCTGGATCGACTTGTCGGCCTTCACCGAATCGAGCACGTCGGTCGACACGGTCTTGACCAGTGCGTCGGGCGCCTGGCCCGCTTGCGCCTGCGCGCCGAAAGCGAAGAGCAGAGCGGCGATGGCGAAAAGCCAGGAGAGGGTTCTAGTTCGGGCGATCATGGGAAAAATCCTTGCTGGAAAGATTCGGCAGGGTGCACCAATTGGCGCGCCCTTGCTGCCGGGAGGGCACTCAGCGTGCCGGGGCCGACCCGGCGGCCCCCGGCCCGGAGGCCGGTGGCGCCGAGGCCGACGGCGCCGCGGTACCGGCAGCGCCGCCGGCAGGCTCGGACGCCGCCGGCTCGGGCGGCTGAGGGGTCTCCGGCTCGTTGCCGTCGAAGACCAGGCTGCGCCGCCGCTGCAGGTAGGCGTCGCGTACGAAGGTGTATTTGTCGAGGGCGATGTCGTCGAGGACGCGCGTGGCGCCCAGCAGCCCGGAACGGGTATTGATGACCTGGAGGATCGTGAGGCCAACCTGCGTGCCCGTGCTGTCGAAGAAGGCCGGCGGGGTGGCGAGGCGATCGACCGGCAGCGCCACGGCGTCGCGCACCGTCGACGGCCCGAAGATGGGCAACACCATGTAGGCGCCGGCGCCGATGCCGTAGCGCCCCATCGTCTGCCCGAAATCCTCGTAGTGACGATCGAGGCCCATTTCCGAAGCGACATCGAGCACCCCGAACAGGCCGAACAGGGTGTTGGTGCTGACCCGCGTCACGTCCTCCATGCCAGCCTGGAGCTTGCCCTGCAGAATGTTGTTGATCGCCGACCAGGCGTCGGAGAAGTTGTTGTAGAAGTTGGCGACGCTGCGCCGCACGAACTGCGGCATGACGTCGGTATAGACCGTGGCGACGGGCTTGAGCACCAGGTTGTCGACGTCCGTGTTGAAGTTGAAGACCTTGCGGTTCCAGTTCTCCCACGGGTCGAGGCGCTGCCCCGGACCGCCCCGCGCCGCGTCGATCGTCGCGCAGCCGACGAGCGCGAGCGCCAGCAACCCGCCGGTCAACGCTCCGGGAACGCGCGACGGCGCGAATCGACCGATCATTTCTTGGTTCCGCTCGCCGCCGCCGGAGCAGACGGCGTTCCCGCGTCGGCCGCCTTGCTGAAGAGGAACTGGCTGATCAGGTTCTCGAGCACCACCGCCGACTGGGTCTGCTTGATCTCGTCGCCCGGGGCGTAGTTCTTCTCCTGCGCGCCGGGCTCGATGCCGATGTACTGGTCGCCGAGGAGGCCCGAGGTCAGGATGCGTGCCGACGAGTCGGACGGAAACTGGACCGCGCGGTCGATCTCGATCCGCACCGCGCCCTGGTAGCGCTTGCCGTCGAGGCTGATCGAGGCGACCCGGCCGACGGTGACGCCGGCGCTGCGCACCGGGGCGCGGACCTTCAG
>DATCGH010000212.1:0-4769 GCA_036509055.1 Caldimonas sp. | reverse complement strand
GTGCCCAAGCTGGTCGATCCGGCGGAAGGCTGCCGCTTCGCGCCGCGCTGCAAGTTCGCCACGGCCGATTGCGTCAAGGCGACGCCGGCGCTGCGCGAGCCCGTCGCCGGGCACAAGGTGCGCTGCATCTACGACATCGTTCCGAGCCGCGAGCCGGTGGCGCCGCGTCTCGGAGCCATGGCATGAGCACGTTCGGGACCGAGCCGCAACCGCTGCTGCGGGTCCGCGACCTCGTCAAGCGCTTCCCGATCAAGGGCGGCCTGTTCGGCCGCGAGGTCGAGGCGGTGCACGCGGTCAGCGGCGTCAGCTTCGACCTGGAGGCGGGCGAGACGCTCGGCGTCGTCGGCGAATCGGGCTGCGGCAAGAGCACCACCGGCCGCTGCATCCTGCGCCTGATCGAGCCGACCTCGGGCGAGGTCTGGTTCGAGGGCAAGGACGTCACCCGGGCCGGCAAGGAAGAGCTGCGCGCGCTGGCGCGCGACATGCAGATCATCTTCCAGGACCCCTACGCCTCGCTCAATCCGCGCATGACGGTCGGGGCGATCGTCGGCGAGGCGCTGATCATCCACAAGCTGACGAAGAGCCGCGCGGAATTCGAGGCGCGGATCGTCGAGCTGCTCGAGACCGTGGGCCTCTCGGCCGACCACATGCGCCGCTATCCGCACGAATTCTCGGGCGGGCAGCGGCAACGCATCGGCATCGCCCGGGCGCTGGCGGTGAACCCGAAGCTGATCGTCTGCGACGAGGCCGTCTCGGCCCTCGACGTCTCGATCCAGGCGCAGGTGATCAACCTGCTCGAGGACTTGCAGGGCAAGCTCGGCCTCACCTACATCTTCATCGCCCACGATCTCTCGGTGGTCGAGCACATCAGCGACCGGGTGGCGGTGATGTACCTCGGCCGCATCGTCGAGATCGCGCCGGCGAAGCGGCTCTACACCAAGCCGCTCCACCCCTACACCGAGGCCTTGCTCTCGGCGGTGCCGATCCCCGATCCGCAGGTCACGCGCAAGCGCATCCCCCTGCAGGGCGATGTGCCCAGCCCGATCCGCCCGCCGTCGGGTTGCCACTTCCACACCCGCTGCCCGATCGCCCAGTTTCCCCTGTGCAGCACGCAGTCGCCCGAGCTCAAGCAGAGCGAGGAGGGCCACTGGGTGTCCTGCCACCTGCGCGGTTGAACGACCACGCGCCGGCGACTGCGCATCCGACGCCGACGTCGGATTTCTTCCGACGCGATTCGCCGAGCGAACCCGACATACGGCGGCTTCCGGCGCGAGCACACTTTTCTTCATGCGAGGCGGATTTCGGGCTTCGCCGGAGCTGAGAACATGAACGCGAACTACGAGATCCGCTTCAACTCCCTCTTCCGCGGCCACGGCCTGTGCTTTCCCTGCGACGAGAAGGGCCAGGTCGAGCTCGACGCGCTGAGCGACCGGGCCCGGGAGAACTACCTCTACGCCCGCGCCGTCGTCGGCGTCGAGTTCGCCCATCCGACCGTCTGCCGTACCGCCGCCGCCGGCGCCGGCCACTGACTCCTCCCTCAGGCCGAGCCCAGGTCGCGATAGAAGTACTTGGTCGCGCAGGGCTCGCCGGTCGGCAGGAGGGCATAGCGCGGGATCACCCCGCAAAGCTGCCAGCCCAGCCGCGCGTACAAGCGCTCCGCCTCGGGGCTGGCGGTATCGAGCACCAGCAGGGAACGACCGGCGTCGCGGGCGAAGGCTTCGGCCGCGCCCATCAACGCCGCCCCCAGGCCGCGCTGGCGGGCCCGCCGGTGCACCAGCATCTTCGAGAGGTCGGCCCGATGCGGCTGGTTCTCGGGCAGGTCGAGCACGAGCTGCACGGTGCCGACGATGCCCTGCTCGTCCTCGGCGACGAACAGGGCGCGGCCGCCGGCCGCGACCTCCTCGGCCACCCGGGTCCAGAAGGCGGCCGCCTTTTCCGCCGACAGCGGGTGCATGAAGCTGACCGAGGCGCCGCCGGCGACGCAATCGATCAGGAGCTCGGCCAGGCCGCGAATCTCCGCCGCCGAGACGCGCTCGAGGCGTCGGACGGTCGGCAGGGTCTTCGTGGCATCGATCACGCTCATCCCCTCACCTCCCCGGAACAGCAGTTCATTCGGCCGCTGAAGCACCAGCCGCCTCGGCGCCTGTGCCCTCGGCCGCGGGCGAGGGCCGCTCCGGCACCAGCCAGGCGCCGAGGGCGGCGGCGATCAGCGCCAGTAGCGCGCCCGCAGCGAAGGCGAGCTGGTAGCCGCGGTTCACGGTCGCGATCTCCGCCGCACCGCCCGCACCCGCCGGCCCGACCTGCGCCGCCGCCAGGCTGGCCAGCACCGCCAGGCCGAGGGCGCCACCCATCATGAACGAGGTGTTGACGATGCCCGAGGCCAGGCCCGATTCGCGCTCGTCGACGCCGCTCATCGCCGCCAGCAGCAGCGGGTTGAAGGCGATGCCGGCGCCCAGGCCCGACAGCAGCATGCCGGGCAGCACGTCGACGACGAAGTCGCCGTCGACCGGCGCGCGGGCGAACAGCGCCAGGCCGAGGGCGGCGCAGGCCAGGCCGCCGACGAGCGGCCGGCGCAGGCCGTAGCGGTTGACGACCCAGGCCGAGATCCCGAGCGAGCACACGGCCATGATCAGGTTGCCTGGCAGGAAGGCGAGGCCGACCTGCATCGGCGTGTAGCCGAGCACGCGCTGCATGTAGAGGGCGGACAGGAAGAACCAGGCGAACATCGCCCCCGACCAGAGCATGCCGATCGCGTTCGAGGCGGCGAGCGTCTTCAGGCGGAAGAAGCGCAGCGGCATCAGCGGCTCGGCGACCACCGCCTCGATGGCGATGAAGATCGCGAACAGCACCGCCGCCGCGAGCAGCAGCAGCAAGGTGCGCGACGCGGTCCAGCCGACCTCGTTGCCGCCGACGATCGCGTAGACGGCGAGCAGCAGCGCCGCCGTCACCGTCACCGCACCGCCGACGTCGAGCCGCGGCCGCGGTCCGCCGGCTTTCATCCCCGGCAGCAGCACCAGGCTGAGGCCCAGCACCGCCAGGCCGATCGGCAGGTTGACGAGGAAGATCCAGTGCCAGTCGTAGGCTCCGGTGAGCACGCCGCCCAGGAGCACGCCGATGCTGCCGCCGCTGGCGCAGACGAAGCCGTAGACGCCCATCGCCTTGGCGCGCTCGGCCGGCTCGGTGAAGAGGTTCATCAAGAGCGCCAGCGCCACCGCCTCGACGATCGCCCCGCCGATGCCCTGCACCGCCCGGGCGATGACCAGCGGCAGCTGCGCGCTCGCCAGTCCGCAGGCCAGCGAGGCGAGGCTGAACAGGGCGATGCCGATCATGAACAGGCGGCGCTGTCCGTAGAGGTCGCCCAGCCGTCCACCGAGCAGCAGGAAGCCGCCGCAGGTGAGCATGTAGGCGTTGACGACCCAGACCAGGGCGGCCTCGGAAAAGCCGAGGTCGGCGCGGATCGACGGCAGGGCGACGTTGACGATCGTGACGTCGAGCACGGCCATCAGGACGCCCAGGCAGACGACCCCGAGAGCGAGCCAGCGGGCAGAGGCGGAGGTCGGGCGGGTCACCGCGCCGATTGTGGCAAAGGCCTCAGAAGGTGCTCTTCATGTAGAGGCCGACGCGGCCGCTGCGAACCTTCATCGTGACCCGCTCGTCGCCGGTCAGACGCAACCCGCCGCGGACGAAGACGCTCGACGGGGCCGGCTTCCATTCCAGGCCGACGCGCTGGGTGGCCGCCGGGGTCGCGCCGTCGGCGCTGGCGCGCGCGATCAGGCTGTTCGGCGGCGAACCGGCGGTGACGCTGCGCAGGCCGACGCTGAGCGAAGGCAGGGCGGGAACGATCGGCCCGGCGGGGTCGACGCTGCGCACGGCCCTTGTGCCAGCGCCCGCCGGCGCGTCGAAGCCCACGCCCAGGTCGAGCTTGCCGCGCGACAGCGACACCCGGTAGGAATTGCTGTCGATCTCGGCGCTGGTCGACCAGCGCTTGGCCGGCCGGGTCGGCGACGAAGACTCGCGCCAGGTCGTGTCCACGACCAGGGGAGGCTCGGCGTCGCGGCCCGCCGGCCGATCCGAGGCAGCCGCCTCCGACGTGGCGGCCGCCTCGGCCGGCGCCGCTGCAAGCCACAGCAGCGCCAGTCCGGCGAAAGTCAGGGAAGGCAGGCAGCTCATGACGGAATGCCCATTGGTAGGTAGGCGCGGCTCCATGGTCGGCCCGGCCGGGTCGAAAACCCATGCGGCGCAGCCCCGGCCGCCGGTGGGAAGGCGGCAGAAGACGAAGTGGGAATCGGGCGAGGCCCCCGGTAGGACGCGGCCGACCCCGGCCTCGGTCGACTCTCATAATCGAACCCTCCCTCGAGCCCCTGCTGGATGACTCCCGATCCCGTCGAGACCGCCTTGCGCGAAAGAGAAGCGCGCTACCGCTCCGCGCTTCACGCCGGCCGAATGGGTTCCTGGGAGACCGACTTCGTGGCCGGCACCCGGACCTGGTCGAAGGAAGGGATGGCGCTGTTCGGGCTCGAACTGCCCGAAGGCCGTGGCCAGGTCGGCGGCGACGGCGACGAATACGCGGCGGCGCTGCATCCGGACGATCGCCACCTGGCGACGGACTTCCATGCCCTCGCCGACCGGCAGGACTCGTTCTTCGCCGAATACCGCATCGTTCACCCTGACGGCACCGTCCTCTGGCTTTCCGGCCGCGGCCTGGTGATGTCGCGCGGGCCCGACGGCCGGGCCGAGCGGCTGGTGAGCATCATGGCCGACGTCAGCGA
>DATCGH010000211.1:0-3663 GCA_036509055.1 Caldimonas sp. | reverse complement strand
GGTGGCGATCCGGCCCTTGGCGATCCTGGCCGGAAGGACGGCGCCGGCGACGTCGACCTGGGCCATGATCCAGCCTCCGAAGATGTCGCCGTTGCCGTTGGCGTCGGCCGGCATCGGCATGACCCGCATCACCAGCTGGCGGTCGCCGGGCAGGCTGAGCGGGGCGATCGACGAGATGTCGGGTTTCTTGGCGTCGATCTCGGGCATATTCGCTTTCATCTCGGCGTTGCGGCCGCCGATTCTTTCACCATTAGCGACACGACCTGTCTCCATGCGTCCTGCCACCTTGTCTCCGCCAGCGGCCGTGTCCCCCTCGGCCACCGAGAAGGCGCCGAAATCCGACTGGCGCACCCTCGGCAAGCTTCTGCCCTACGTCTGGCAGTGGCGCTGGCGGGTGGGGGTGGCGCTGGCCTGCCTGGTCGCCGCCAAGCTTGCCAACATCGGCGTGCCGCTGGTCCTGAAGAGCCTGGTCGACGCCCTGGCCCTCAAGCCCGGCGATCCCAAGAGCGTGCTGGTCGTGCCGGTGGCGATCCTGGTCGGCTATGGCCTCCTGCGCCTGTCGATAACGCTCTTCACCGAGCTGCGCGAATTCCTGTTCTATCCGGTGGCCGCGCGGATCGCCCGGCGCGTCTCGCTGGAGGCGTTCGAGCACCTTCTGCAGCTGAGCCTGCGCTTTCACCTCGAGCGCCAGACCGGCGGCGTCTCGCGCGACATCGAGCGCGGCTCGCGCTCGATCCAGTCGCTCCTCAACTACACCATCTACAACATCCTGCCGACGCTGGTCGAGATCGCGATGGTGATCGCGCTGCTCTCGGCGAAGTTCGACGGCTGGTTCGCGGTCATCACCTTCGGCGCGCTCGTGCTCTACATCGGCTTCACCGTGACGGTGACCGAATGGCGCACCGGCTTTCGCCGGGCGATGAACGAGCAGGACTCGAAGGCCAACACCAAGGCGCTCGACGCCCTGCTCAACTACGAGACGGTCAAGTATTTCTCCAACGAGCCTTTCGAGCAGGCGCGCTACGACGACAACCTGCAGCGGCTGGAGAAGGCCTCGGTCAAGTCGCAGACCTCGCTCTCGGTGCTCAACCTCGGCCAGAGCCTGATCATCGCCACGGCGGTGACGCTCCTGGTGTGGCGGGCGACCCTCGGCGTCGTCGCCGGGACGATGACGCTCGGCGACCTGGTGCTGGTCAATGCGCTGATGATCCAGCTCTACATCCCGCTCAACTTCCTGGGCGTCATCTACCGCGAGATCAAGCAGTCGATGATCGACATGGAGAAGATGTTCGCTCTCCTCGGCCAGCACCGCGAGATCGCCGACGCGCCGGGCGCGCTGCCGCTCGTCACCCGGGGCGGCGCGGTGCGTTTCGAGGACGTGCGCTTCGGCTACGACCGCGACCGCGAGATCCTTCATGGCGTGAGCTTCGAGATCCCGGCCGGCAAGACGGTGGCGGTGGTCGGCCCGTCGGGCTCGGGCAAGAGCACGCTGGCACGGCTGATGTTCCGCTTCTACGACGTGGACGCCGGCCGGATCACGATCGACGGCCAGGACATCCGCGCGGTGACGCAGAAGAGCCTGCGCGAGGCGATCGGCATCGTCCCGCAGGACACGGTGCTGTTCAACGACACGGTCGAATACAACATCGCCTACGGCCGCACCGGCGCCGGCCGGGGCGAGGTCGAGGCGGCGGCGCGGTCGGCGCACATCCATGCCTTCATCGCCTCCACGCCCCGGGGCTACGAGACGATGGTCGGCGAGCGCGGCCTGAAGCTCTCGGGCGGAGAAAAGCAGCGCGTCGCGATCGCCCGGACCTTGCTGAAGAACCCGCCGATCATGATCTTCGACGAGGCCACCTCGGCGCTCGACTCGGCCAACGAGCGGGCGATCCAGGCCGAGCTGCAGAGCGCGGCCCGCAACCGCAGCGCCCTGGTGATCGCCCACCGCCTCTCGACCGTGGTCGACGCGCACCAGATCCTGGTCATGGAGGCCGGCCGGATCCTCGAGCGCGGCACCCATGCCGAGCTGGTCGCCGCCGGCGGGCGCTATGCCGAGATGTGGCGGCTGCAGCAGAGCAGCAGCGAGGAGATGGCGGCGGCCGAGAGCTGAGCCGGGGCGCGGTCCGCGCGGGCGCCGGCGTGGCATGAAGGTTGCGACTCCGGCCCTCCGGCAAAACCCTCGCTTTCCGGGCAAACACGCGCTCGGCGTCAGCCGCGCTGCCTAGAATTTCGTTCTTTCGTTTCCGACGGCAGCGGTCGCTCGCCGATCCATCAATCAGGAGTGCACATGAAGAAGTCGATTTGGGTCAGCACCGCGCTGCTCGCCGCGGCGCTGGGGGCCACCGGTGCGGCCCATGCCCAGGACACGCTGAAGAAGATCAAGGACAGCGGCTCGATCACGATGGGCGTGCGCGAATCCTCGGGCGCGCTCGCCTTCACCCTCGGCGACGGCAAGTACACCGGCTTTCACTACGACGTCTGCCAGCGGATCATCGCTGACATCCAGAAGCAGCTCGGCCTGGCCAAGATCGACGTCAAGTACCAGCCGGTGACCTCGCAGAACCGGATCCCGCTGGTGCAGAACGGCACCGTCGACCTCGAGTGCGGCTCCACCACCAACAACGCCACCCGGCAGAAGGACGTGTCGTTCGCGCCCACCCTCTACGTCGAGGAAGTGCGCATCGCCACCAAGAAGGCCTCGGGCGTCAAGGGCATCGCCGACCTCAACGGCAAGACCGTGGCCACCACTACCGGCACGACCTCGGTGCAGCTGCTGCGCAAGAACAAACGCGCGGCCGGCATGGACTTCAAGGAGCTGAACGGCAAGGACCACTCCGACAGCTTCCTGCTGCTTGAGACCGGCCGCGCCGACGCCTTCGTCATGGACGGCCAGATCCTGGCCGGCCTGATCTCCAAGTCGAAGAACCCGGCCGACTACGCCATCGTCGGCGAGGTGCTCTCGGTCGAGCCGATCGCCATCATGTACCGCAAGGACGACCCGGGCTTCCGCAAGGCGGTCGACGACAGCGTGCGCAACATCGCCAAGAGCGGCGAGGCGGCCAAGCTCTACGACAAGTGGTTCATGCAGCCGATCCCGCCGAGCAACACCAAGGTCGGCCTGCCGCCTTCCGACGCCACCAAGGCGGCCTGGGCGAGCCCGAACGACAAGCCGGCGGAAGACTACGCGGAGAAGTGATCCGGCGCCCGACACAAGGTAAGCCCTAGCGCCCGGCGGCGCGAAGCTTGCTTACATTGGGATCAGCGCGGCGCGGAGCCATTCGCGTCGCGCTTTTTTCATGCCGGGCCGCATTCGACGGCCCGCTCACGGGGGCGTGACGGCAGATGGGTGACTGGGGTTTCTTCCTGCGGGACACGGGGGGCGGCGAGACCTACCTGCACTGGATGATGACGGCCTGGGGCTGGACCCTCGCGGTCGCCGCGCTCGCCCTCGTCGTCGCTCTCCTCGTCGGCTCGATCATGGGCATCCTGCGGACGACGCCGAGCAAGGCGCTGGTCGCGATGGGCAACGCCTGGACCGAGATCTTCCGCAACGTCCCGCTGCTGGTCCAGATCTTCCTCTGGTATCACGTCATCCCCTCGATCTTCACGTCGCTACGGGCGGTGCCGAGCTTCGTGCTGGTGGTGTTCGCGATCGGCTTCTTC
>DATCGH010000210.1:0-3645 GCA_036509055.1 Caldimonas sp. | reverse complement strand
CATCCTGCGCCAGGCGGCGCCGGTCGGGATCGCCGCCATCGGCACGACCCTGGTGATGATCCTCGGCTGCATCGACCTCTCGATCGGCGCGATCATCTCGTTCTCGGCCGTGCTCTGCGCGGTGCTGATGGCCGGCGACGCGCGCAACGTGCCGATGGCCGTGGGGCTGACGCTCGCCGTCGGCGCGGCGCTCGGCGCGATCAATGGCCTCTTGGTGGTATTCAACCGCGACTCGTCGTTCATCCTGACGCTGGGCTCGGCACTGGCGATCTACGGCCTGACGCAGATCTTTTCCGGCGGCACGGCACGCGGCATGGTGGCGCCGGACTTCCGCGAGTTCTTCAACCATCGCCTCGGCGACGTCCTGCCGGTCCTCGCCCTCACCTTCCTGCTCCTCGCCGCCGCGATCGAGGCGCTCCTGCGCACGACCCGCTTCGGCCGGCAGATCTACCTGATCGGCAGCAACCGTGAAGCCGCGCGGCTCTCCGGCCTGCCGGTGGCCGGCGTCATCTTCGCCTGCTACGTGATCTCGGGTGGCTTCGCCGCGCTCGGCGGCATCGCCGTCCTGGCGCGCTCGGGCGTCTCGAGCACCTTCACCGGCCGCGGCTTCGAGTTCGACGCGCTGGCGGCCATCGTCCTGGGCGGCACGCTCTTCAGCGGCGGCCGCGGCACCGTGGTGGGCACGGTGGCGGGTACGCTCGTCTTGTTCATCGCCTTCAACCTGGTCAATATCCTGGGCTTCAACTACAACCTGCAATTGGTTCTGAAGGGCGCGATCATCGTCGTGGCTTCGGCGGCCTATGCCCGCCTCGGCCGGGATCGCTGAGTTAACCGAGGAGAACGAGATGAGATTGCTGTTCCTGTCGAAGGCGCTGGCCTGCATGACCGTCCTGGGCGCTGCGCTGCTGCCGGCGGCCGGCGCACAGACCACCGATCGCGCCTTGCAGAAGAAGCAGATGGCCGAGGTGGTCGACACCAAGAAGTTCAAGAAGGCCGGCCCGTACACGATCGGCGTGGCCGCCGGCTACATGAGCAACTCCTGGGTGGTGTTCTGCCTGCAGCACATCCGCTACGAAGCCTCGCTACACAAGGACGTGAAGGACGTGATCGTCACCGACGCGGCGTTCAACCCGAGCAAGCAGGTCGCCGACATCGAAGACCTGGTCGCCAAGAACGTGAGCCTCATCATCTACTGGCCGGTCGACGAGAAGGCGATCCAGCCGGCGCTCGAGAAAGCCGTGGCCAAGGGGATCCCGACGGTCAACGCGGGCGGCGGCTTCAGCTACTCCGCGGGGACGGTGTCGAACGCCTTCATCGACCAGTGGGCGCTCGGCGAGGAGGGCGCGCGTCACTTCGTCAAGGATCTGGGCGGCAAGGGCAAGATCTTCGCGATGCTGCCGATCGCCGGCACCACCGCCGCGGTCGACCAGCTCGCGGCGCTGAAGGCCGTCCTCAAGGACCATCCGAACATCGAGCTGCTGTCGGCCGAGTACGGCGACTGGAATCGCGCCAAGGCCAAGCAGATCAGCGAGAACCTGCTGCAGCGCTACCCGAAGATCGACGGCGTGTTCTCGCCCGCGGGCCAGATGTCGATGGGCGTCGCCGAGGCTTTCGAGGACGCGGGCCGGATGAAGGGCCTGACGATGTCGCCCGGCGACGAGTACAACGGCTGGATGAAGTGGGTGGTCAAGAACCAGAAGGGCGGCGCCGTCACCTTCCCCACGCGCGCCGGCCAGGAGGCGACCAAGCTCGGCCTGAAGATCCTCGCCGGCGAGCCGGTGCCGCGCGGCCTGGTGATCCCGTCCGAGTACATCGCCCCCAAGGATGCGGCGAAGTTCGCCGAGATGAACAAGCCCGACGACTGGTGGGCCAGCAAGCTGCCCGAGCAGTTCAAGCCGAAGTGACGGAGGGAAGCCCGGCGGGCCCGGGCCCATCGCCGCCGCTGCTCGAGATCCGCGGCCTGGGAAAGCGCTTCGGCGCCGTCGCGGCGCTGGAAGCAGTCGACTTCGCCGCGGATCGCGGCGAGGTCCACGCACTGACCGGCGCCAACGGCGCGGGCAAGTCGACCCTGATGAACCTGCTGGCCGGGGTGCACACGCCGAGCGCTGGCGAGATCCTGATCGACGGCGCCGCCGTGCACTTTGCCTCGCCGGCCGAGGCGCGTGCTGCCGGCGTCGCCGCGGTCTACCAGGAGCTGGCGGTGCTGCCCGAGCTCAGCGTTGCCGAGAACATCTGGCTCGGCCGCGAGCCGCGTACCCGCGCGGGGCTGCTCGACCGGCGGGCGCTGCAGGCCGACACGACGCGGCTGCTCGAGGCCTATCGCCTGCCGCTGGCCCCCGCCGCCGTCGCCGGCACGCTGGGCGTCGCGGCGCGCCAGCTGGTCGAGATCGCCCGGGCGCTCTCGTCCTCGGCGCGCATCCTGACCCTGGACGAACCGACCGCGGTGCTCTCGGCCGAGGAGCGGGCGCGCCTGTTCGAGACCGTCGCCGAGCTGAAGCGGCGCGGCCTGCTCGTCCTCTTCGTATCGCACCGCCTCGACGAGGTGTTCGAGATTGCCGACCGGGTGACCGTGCTGCGCAATGGCAGGCGCGTGTTCTCTTCGGCCACGGCGGCCGTGACCCGGGCCGAGCTGGTGCGCCAGATGGTCGGCCACGATGTCGATGACCGGACGCGGGCTGCGCCGCTACCTCCGTCCGGCGCGCCGCCGCTGACGATCCGCGTCCATGCCACCCCGGCGTCGTTTGAGTTCCGGCTCGATCCCGGCGAGATCGTCGGCCTTGGCGGCCTCGTCGGCAGCGGACGGACACGGCTGGCGCGCCGGCTCGCCGGGCTGGAAGAGGGTGCGGCGGTCGACTACCGGATCGGCGAGCAGCGCTTCAGCGTCCGCACGCCGGTGCAGGCGGTCGCCCGGGGCATCGTCTACCTCACCGAGGACCGCAAGCGCGACGGCCTGTTCGCCGGCCTCTCGGTGCTGCGCAATGCGAGCGCCGCCACGCTTGCCGGCCTGTCGAGGCTGGGCTTCGTCGATGGCGGCGAAGAGCGGCGCCGGGTGGTGCCGATGCTCCAACGCCTGAAGGTGGTGGCGGCGTCGCTAAGCGCGCCTGCCCGGGCCTTGAGCGGCGGCAACCAGCAGAAGCTGCTGTTCGGCCGCGCTCTGCTGGCCCGGCCGCTGCTGCTGATCTGCGACGAGCCGACGCGGGGCGTCGACGTCGGCGCGCGCGAGGAGATCTATGCCGTGATCGACACGCTCTCGAAGCAGGGCGTGACGATCGTCCTCGTCTCGTCGGATCTGAAGGAGCTGCTGTCGCTCTGCCACCGCATCCTCGTCGTGCGCGACGCCGCCGTCGTCGCCGAGCTGCCGGCCAGCGCGAGCGAGCTCGAGATCGTCGATGCGGCCGTCGTGCGCGCACCGGCGGCAGTCGCATGAGGAAAGCCCGGTCGATCCCTCGGGTCGGTCGGCGCCGGGTCGGCGCGATCGCCGCGGTCCTGTGCCTGGCCGGCGCGGCGTGGGCCCAGGACGAGGTACCCTTCATCACCACACCCGACCAGGTGACGCTGGCGATGCTGGAGCTCGCCGCCGTCGGCCCGGCCGATCACGTGATCGACCTCGGCTCCGGCGACGGCCGCATCGTCATCACCGCGGCC
>DATCGH010000209.1:0-7336 GCA_036509055.1 Caldimonas sp. | reverse complement strand
TCGCCGCCGAGACGTCCTGCGATCTCGCCGAGCGTGGCACTCGCCTGCATCCGGTCACTTGCCGCCCGTGGCGTTGAGCGCCTTGATCACCTTGTCGGTGATGTCGACCTTGGGACTCCAGAACACCGCTTCCTGGAGGATCAGGTCGTACTTCTCGGTCTCGAAGATCTGCTTGATCACCCGGTTGGTGCGCTCGACCACCGCGCCCAGCTCCTCGTTCTTGCGCTGGCTCAGGTCCTCCTGGAACTCGCGGCGCTTGCGCTGCAGCTCGCGGTCCTGGTCGACCAGCTCGCGCTGGCGCCGCACCCGCTCCGTCTCCGAGAGCGTGGGCGACTCCTTGTCGAGCCGGTCGCTGGCGGCCTTGAGACGCGTCGCCAGATCGTTGAGGTCTTTCTCGCGCTTGGAAAACTCGGCCTCGAGCTTGGCCTGCGCCGCCTTGGCGGGAAGCGCGTCGCGCAGGACCCGATCGCTGTTGACGTAGCCGATCTTCAGCTCCTGGGCCGAGACACCTGCCGCCATGCCGGCCAGCAACGCCGCCGCGACGAGCATTTTCAGAGTGCGGAGGTTCATCATCAGAAGGCAGTCCCGATCTGAAACTGAAGGGGCTGAATTCTATCGTTCGGCTGCTTGCGCACTGCGTAACCGTAGCTGAGCTTGAGCGGGCCCACCGGCGAGATCCAGCTGACGCCCGCGCCGACCGAGGCCCGCAGGCTCTCGAGCGTGACCTTCTCGGTCTCGCCCCAGACGTTGCCGGCATCGGCGTAGAGGAAGATGCGCAAGGTGCGGTCGGCGTTGGCGCCCGGCACCGGCAAGTAGAGCTCGTTGTTGATGTTGAAGCGCCGGCTACCGCCGATGTAGGCGCCGATCACGTCGACCTGGCCGAGCGAGCCCTGGTCGAAGGCGCGCACCGTGCCCAGACCGCCGCCGAAGAAGTTCTTGAAGATCGGGTAAGGCCGGCCGCCGAGGCCCTTGCCGTAGCCGATCTCGGCATTGACCCCGAAGGTGAAGGCGCGCGTGATCGGAATGTACTGTTGCCCCTGCAGGTTGAGGCGCAGGTACTTCGCATCGCCGAGCGGCGCCCAGTCGGCGTTGATGCGGGCGTAGCGGCCGGCCGTCGGCACCAGGGCGCTGTCGCGGCTGTCGCGCGACCAGCCCAGCGTCAGCGGCACCGAGGAGCTGGTCTCGCCGAACTCGGCCTGATAGTTGGCGTAGCTCAGCGGCAGGTTGCTGCCGCGGATCTCGGTGCGCTCGGCGCCGATGCCGAGATACACCGTGTCGTACTCGCTGAACGGGACGCCGAAGCGGATCGAGGCGCCCGGGGTGACGAGCTTGTATTCCTCGCCCTGGCTGTTGATCGGCTGGGTGGTGCGGTAGTAGACGTCGAGCGAGCGCGAGATGCCGTCGATCGTGAAGTAGGGATCGATCGTGCTGATCACGAGCGTCTTGTAGTGCTTGCTGGTGTTGATCTCCAGCCCCAGGTAGTTGCCCGAGCCGAAGATGTTCTCCTGCTTGATCGAGGCGGTGAGCGAGAGCTTGTCGGCCGTCGAATAGCCCGCGCCGACGGAGATCGCGCCGGTAGACTTTTCCTTGACCGTGATCGTCAGGTCGACCTGGTCCGGCGTGCCGGGAACCTCGGTGCTCTCGACGTTGACTTCGCCGAAGTAGCCGAGGCGGTCGACCCGGTCGCGCGACAGCTTGATCTTGCGGCCGTCGTACCAGGCCGACTCGAGCTGGCGGAACTCGCGCCGGATCACCTCGTCGCGGGTGCGGGTGTTGCCGGCGACGTTGATCCGCCGCACGTACACCCGGCGCTGCGGCTCCGCGACCAGGGTGACCACCACCTGGCCATTGGCGCGGTCGATGTCGGGCCGGGCGTCGACCTTGGCGAAGGCGTAGCCGAAGGTGCCGAAGCGGTCGACGAAGGCGCGGGTCGTCTCCGCAACGGCTTCGCCGCGATAAGCCTCGCCCGGCTTGATCGAGACCAGGGCCTTGAACTCGTCCTCGCGGCCGAAGTACTCGCCTTCCATCTTCACCGCCGTCACGGTGTACGGCTGGCCTTCCTTGACGTTGATGGTGATCGAGATGTCCTGCTTGTCGCCCGAGATCGCCACCTGGGTGGACTCGATCTCGAACTCGAGGTAGCCGCGGTTGAGGTAGTAGGCGCGCAGGGTCTCGAGGTCGGCATTGAGCTTGGCGCGCGAGTAGCGGTCGTTCTTCAGGTAGAAGTTGAGCCAGCTGCTGTCGTTCAGTTCGAGCAGTCCCTTCAGCGTGCCTTCCGAGAAGACCTTGTTGCCGACGATCCGGATCTCGTTGATCTTCGAGGGCGACCCCTCGTTCACGGTGAAGGTGACGTTGACCCGGTTGCGCTCCTGCGGCGTCACCGTGGTGACGATCTCGGCAGCGTAGAGGCTTCGGGTCAGGTACTGGCGCTTGAGCTCCTGCTCGGCGCGATCGGCCAGCGCCTTGTCGAACGGCAGACCCTCGCCGATGCCGAAATCCTTCAGCGACTTGATCAGGGCATCCTTCTCGAACTCCTTCATGCCGACGAAGTCGATGTTGGCGATGACCGCGCGCTCGTCGACGATCACCACCGCGACGCCGTTGTCGATGTCGATCCGCACGTCCTTGAAGAGGCCGGTGGCGAACAGCGCCCGCAGCGCCGCGGCGCCCTTCTCGTCGTTGTAGGTGTCGCCGATGCGAAACGGCAGCGCCGCGAACACGGTGCCGGCATCGCTGCGCTGCAGGCCTTCGACCCGGATGTCCTTGATCACGAACGGCTCGACCGCCCAGGCCGAACCGAACTTCAGGGCGAGGGCGAGGGCGACGGAGAGGGGAGCGAGGCGGAGCAGGCGCGAACAGCCGGGCGGGCGTGCAGGAAAGGGCATGCGATCGGTCATTGGAGGCCCAGCAGGCGGGCCATGTCGTTGTAGAGAGCCAGGGACATCATCATCAGCATGATGGCAACCCCGCCTCGCTGCAGCCTCTCGAGCCACAACTCGGAGACCTGACGTCCCGTCACGGCCTCGAAAAGATAATACATCAGGTGCCCGCCGTCGAGGACCGGCAGCGGCAGCAGGTTGAGCACGCCCAGGCTCACGCTCACCACCGCGAGAAAGCCGAGAAAGTACGACAGGCCGAGGCGCGCCGACTGGCCGGCATAGTCGGCGATCGTGACCGGGCCGCTCAGGTTCTTGAGCGAGGCCTCGCCGATCACCATCTTGCCGAGCATGCGCACCGTCAGCGCCGACATCTGCCAGGTCTGGGTCGCGGCGACGGCGATGCCCTCGAAGACACCGTAGCGCACCGACACCAGCTCGGCCCGCTTGCCGGGAACGACGTCGAGCCGGCCGATCCGCTTGCCGCCGTCGAGCAGCACCACCGCCGGCGTGACCACCAGGTCCAGCCGCTGGCCGCCGCGCTCGATGCGCCATTGCATCGGCACCGCCGTGCCGCTCTTGCCGCTGTCGCGCGTGGCCTCGTAGACCTGCGACGAATCGACGATGCTGCGGCCGTCGATCGAGACCACCCGGTCGCCGGCGCGCAGGCCCGAGGCGGCACCGGCCTTGCCCGGGACGACGTCGGCCAGCACCGGCTCGCTGTAGGCGCCGCCGAGGCCGACGCGCTGCATCAGCTTGGCGTCGACCTCGCTCGTCGACAGCGTTGCCAGGTCGAGGGTGACGCGGCGCGAGCCGCGACCGTCGCTGTCGCTCAGGCGCAGCTCCAGGCTCCTGCCGTCCATCACCGCCCGCATCACCTGCCAGCGAAGGTCGGTGAGCGAGCGGATGTCCTGCCATTCGTTGCCGTCGTTGGAGACAGAGCGGACCCAGTCGCCGGCACGCAGGCCGGCGCGTTCGGCGATGCTGGCCGCCACGGGCGGCCCGAGCACCGCCTTCGGCTCGTCGACACCGACCCATGCCTGCACCGAGTAGAGGGCGATCGCGAGCAGCAAGTTGGCAATCGGCCCGGCGGCGACGATCGCCGAACGCTGCCAGAGCGACTTGCGGTTGAAGGCACGGTGGGCCTCGTCGGGCGCGACCGGGCCTTCGCGTTCGTCGAGCATGCGCACATAGCCGCCGAGCGGCAGGGCGCAGACCACGAACTCGGTGCCGTCGGGCCGCGGTTGGCGCCGCCAGAGCACCCGGCCGAAGCCGATCGAGAAGCGCAGTACCTTGACGCCGCAGGCCACGGCCACCCGATAGTGCCCGTATTCGTGGACGACGATCAGCACCCCGAGCGTGAACAGGAAGGCGAGGATGGTCGTGATCGGCGTCATGGGGGATTTAGTCGACGATGCTGCTCAGGAAACGGACCGCGCGCCGCCGCGCCTCGGCATCGAGGGCGAGCAGCGCCTCGACCGAATCGGCCGCACCCGCCTCGGGGATCACGGCCGCCATCGTCCGGGCGTTGACCTTGTGAATCCGGTCGAAGCGGATGGTTCCGGAAAGAAAGGCCGCCACCGCCACCTCGTTGGCGGCATTGAGCACCGCGCTCGTGCCCGGCGGGCTGCGCAGCGCCTCGTAGGCCAGGCCGAGCGCCGGATAGAAGGCGTGATCTGCCTCCTCGAAGGTGAGCGAGGCGACCGTGCGCCAGTCGAGCGCCTCGGTGCCCGAGGCGATCCGCTCGGGCCAGGCCAGGCCGAAGGCGATCGGCACCCGCATGTCGGCGGTGCCGAGCTGGGCCAGCACCGATTGATCACGGCAGACCACCATCGAGTGGATGATGCTTTGCGGATGGATCACGACCTGGATCCGCTCCGGCGGAAGATCGAACAGGAAGTGCGCCTCGATCACTTCGAGCGCCTTGTTCATCATCGTCGCCGAATCGACCGAGATCTTTCTGCCCATCACCCAGTTCGGATGGGCGCAGGCCTGGTCGGGCGTGACCTCGCCGAGCGTCGCCGGCAAGCGGCCCCGAAACGGCCCGCCCGAAGCGGTGAGGACGATGTGGTCGATGCGCTCGTTCCAGCGGGCGCGATCGTCCGGCAGGCACTGGAAGATCGCCGAGTGCTCGCTGTCGATCGGCAGCAGCGTTGCGCCGCCCTCCCGCACCGCGCGCATGAAGAGCTCGCCGCCGACGACCAGTGCCTCCTTGTTGGCGAGCAGCAGGCGCTTTCCGGCGCGGGCCGCGGCCAGGCAGGGCCCGAGCCCGGCGGCGCCGACGATCGCCGCCATCACCGTATCGACCTCGTCCTGACCGGCCAGCTCGCAGAGCGCCGTCGGGCCGTGGCGCACCTCCGCCCGCACGCCCGCCTCGGCAAGGCGCCGTCCGAGGGTGGCCGCGCCCTCGGCCGTGGCGACGACGACGTGACGCGGCTTGAACTTGAGGCAGAGCGCGAACAGCTCCTCGAGCCGATGCTGCGCCGTCAGGCCGACGACCTCGAAGCGCTCGGGATGGCGCGAGATCACGTCGAGCGTGGCCATGCCGACCGAGCCGGTGGCACCGAGGATGCAGACGCGCTGCGGCCGGGAAGGCGAGGCGGCGCTCATGACGGCGGCGCGAGCGCGAGCACGATCGGAAAGACCGGCAGCAAGGCGTCGATGCGATCGAGGATGCCGCCGTGCCCGGGCAGGAGGCCGCTGCTGTCCTTGGCGCCGGCGCTGCGCTTGACCAGCGATTCGAACAGGTCGCCGACGACGCTCATCGCCACAAGGAAGACGACCACGATCGCCAGGCCGATGGTCGTGACCCGCTCGTTGATCAGGGTGAAGAAGCTGTCGTAATAGGCCCGCCCCGAGCCGTCGAACATCAGCCAGGCGATGGCGATGCCGAGCGTGCCGACCATGCCGCTCCAGACGCCCGCCCAGCTCTTGCCCGGGCTGATCGCCGGCGCGAGCTTGCTTCGGCCGAAGGCGCGGCCGCCGAAATAGGCGAACACGTCGGCCGTCCAGACGAGCATGAAGATCGAGAGGATGTAGTTCAGGCCGCCGGCATGGGCATTGACCATGGCGAGCCAGCAGACCCAGAGGGCGACCCCGCCGATGCCGATGCGAATCGGGCGCGGCACCCGCGGCCAGCCGGCCACGCCGGCGCGCAGTACCCAGGCGCCGCCGAGCACCCAGAGCGCCATCGCCGCCCACCAGACGAGGCGCGGTGCACCCTTCGTCCAGCCGGCGAAAAAGGCGAGCAGGCAAGCGACACCGAGGCCGATGCCGAGGGCGATCGCCGCCCGGCCGGCATCGTTGAGACGAGCCCATTCCCAGCCGGCGGCGGCGAACGCGATCCCGGTCAGCAAGGCGAACGGCCATGCCGTCTTGAGAAGGAGCGCCGGCAGCAGGAACGCCAGCAGCACCAGCGCGGTGACGATGCGCTGCTTGAGCACGCGTCAGTTTCCCGCAGCGGCGAGCGCCGGGCGGCTCGACACCGTGCCGAAGCGGCGCTCCCGGCCGGCGTACTCGGCCAGCGCCGCGTCGAGCTCGGCGGTGCCGAATTCGGGCCACAGGCAGTCGGTGAAGACGAGCTCGGAGTAGGCGGCCTGCCAGAGCAGGAAGTTGCTGATCCGGACCTCACCACCGGTGCGGATGAAGAGATCCGGGTCGGGGGCGTAGCTGAGTGCCATGTAGGCGTTGAGCCGGGCCTCGTCGAGCTCCTCCGGCGGGACGCCGGCAGCCATCGCCTGGCGGCAGGCCTGGACGATGTCCCAGCGGCCGCCGTAGTTGAAGGCGACCGAGAGCGTGATCCGGGTGTTGTCGCGGGTGCTGTCCTCGGCCTGCTGCCACGCGGCGCGCAGCTTGTCGGACACCTGCGAGCGATCGCCGACGATCTTGATGCGCACGCCGTCGCCGGCGAGCTTGGCCAAATACTTCGACACTGCCACCAGCACCAGCCCCATCAAGCCCGAGACTTCCTCGGTCGGCCGCTTCCAGTTCTCGGAGGAGAAGGCGAACACGGTGAGGTATTCGACGCCGCGGTCGGCGCAGGCCAGGACGGTGCGCACCAGCGCATCGACGCCCTGCTTGTGGCCGAAGAAGCGCGGCATGTAGCGACTCTTGGCCCAGCGGCCGTTGCCGTCCATGACGATCGCCACGTGGCGCGGCACGGGCCGGGGAAGCTGGCTGCGATCGTTCACCGGTGGGCCTCGCGGTCCATGCTCGGCTGCGGCGCTCGGTCCATCAGACGGCCAGGATCTCGGCTTCCTTGGCCGAGGTCAGGCGGTCGACCTCGGCGATCGTCCGGTCGGTGAGCCGCTGCAACTCGTCGAGCGAGCGGCGCTCCTCGTCCTCGGTGATCTCCTTGTCCTTGGTCAGGCGCTTGGCATGGTCGTTGGCATCGCGGCGGAGATTGCGGATCGCGATCTTGGCCTCCTCCGCCGCATGGCGGACGACCTTGGTCAATTCCT
>DATCGH010000208.1:0-10695 GCA_036509055.1 Caldimonas sp. | reverse complement strand
GTCGGCGGCGACGACATCAAGGCGCTGCGCCAGCAGGTGGTGCAGCTGAAGATGAACAAGAGTCCGGCCTGGATCAACAACCAGCAGGACTGGCCCGACATCTACGGCCTCGGGCCGGACGCGATCTTCGGCGTGTTCGGCACCAACTGGTACTGGCGCCTCGACCTCCCGGGGGTCAAGGACTTCGTCGCCGCCTACCAGAAGCAGTACCCGGGGATCGCGATCCGCACGCCGGGCAACGTCTACTACAACGGCTACATGGCGACGCGCGAGCTGCTGCGCGCGGTGGAGCGCGCCGGCACGAGCAACAACCTGGCGGTGATCAAGGAGCTGGAGAGCCTCAAGGTCTCGGCCCGCGACCGGATGCAGCACTACGACGCCTACATGAACCCAGCGACGCACCAGCTGCAGCAGACCATCTACATGGCGAGCTACAACGACACGCCGGCGGAGAAGGACGACATCTACCGGATCCTCGCCCAGGCGCAGCCGCAGGATGTGGAGGACAAGGACGCGCCGGGCGCCTGCAAGCTCGAGCCGCTGGCGGCGACGCCGAGCTACGAGCAGTGAGCTTCGCGCCCGCGCTCCTCCGCGCGAGCCGATAGCCCGGGCTCGGACGATGCTGCAGCTGCTCCCGCACCTGCTCAACGGCGTCTCGCTCGGGCTGCTGTTCGCGCTGATCGCGCTCGGCTTCATGCTGATCGTCGGCGTGATGGAGACGATCAACCTGGCGCACGGGTCGCTGTTCGCGCTCGGCATGTACGTGGCGATCTTCATCGTCACGCCGCGTTTCGGCTGGTTTCCCGAGCTGCAGGCGTCTTACGTCGCCTTGCCGCTCGGCACCCGGTACGCGATCGCCCTCCTGCTTGCGCCGGTGGTGGTGGGCGTGTTCGGCATGCTGCTCGAGCTCTGTATGCGCCGCACCTACGGCAAGGATCCGCTCTACGGGCTCCTCCTCACCTTCGGCGCGGCGCTGGTGATCGAGGAGGCGATCCGCGCCGTCTGGGGCTCGGCCGAGAAGCAGCTCGCGGTGCCCGAGGCGATCTCGGGCGCGTTCCTGCTCGGCGACCTGATCTGGTCGCGCTACCGCTTCTTCGCCGCCGGCTTCGCCTGCCTGATGATCGGCCTGCTCTGGTTCTTCCTCGAGAAGACGCCCTACGGCGCGGTGGTCAAGGCCGGCGCCCACGACAGCGAGATGGTGCGCGCCCTCGGCATCAACCTGTCGCGCCTGCGGCTTTTCGTGTTCGCCCTCGGTGTCGGCCTGGCGGCGATCGCCGGCGTGGTGATGGCGCCGATCTGGGGCGTGCGGCCTCAGGTCGGGGTCGACGCGGTCGTGCCGGCGTTCCTCATCATCGTCCTGGGGGGCGTCGGCAGCCTCTGGGGCGCGGTGCTCGCCGGCCTGCTGGTGGGCCTGGCCGTGGGTCTCACGGGCGCGTACGCTTCCGAGTGGTCGTTGCTGTCGATGTACCTGCTGTTCATCGCCGTCGTCACCTTCCGCTCGCGCGGCCTGTTCGGAAAGAAAAGCGTCCTGGATACATGAACTCACTCCCCCTCAGAGGCAAGGTCGCCGTCGTCACCGGTGCCGGCGGCACGATGGGCCGCGCCGTGGTCGAGGCGCTGCTCGCCGACGGCTGCCGGGTCGCGGCGATCGATATCCATCCCGACTCGATGCGTCCGCTCGTCGCCGCCAACGGCGGCGCCGTTCTCGCGGTCGCCTGCGACATCAGCCATGCCGCCGCGGTCGTCGCCGCGCATGCCACGGTCGTCGGTACGCTCGGCGAGGTCGACATCCTCGTCAACAACGCCGGCGTCCTCTCCAACAACAAGATCGAGGCCACCGGCGTCGACGAATGGCGCCGGGTGCTGGGCGCGAATCTCGACGGCGCGATGTTCTGGGCCAAGGCGGTGGTGCCGGCGATGAAGGCGAGGCGTTGGGGCCGGATCGTCAACACCAGCTCGCTGGCCGCCAAGACCGGCGGCCTCACCGCGGGCACGGCGTACTCGGTCTCCAAGGGCGCACTCGGCGCCCTGACCTTCTCGCTGGCGCGCGAGCTCGCCGCCCACGGCGTGACCGCCAACGCCATCGCCCCGGCCTACGTGCGCACGCCGATGGTCACCGAGCAGCTGAACGAGGCGCAGCGCCAGGCCTTGCTGGCGCAGATTCCGGTCGGCCGCTTCTGCGAGCCGGAGGAGTTCGCGCACGTCGTCCGCTTTCTCGCCTCGCCGCTCTCGGGCTTCATCACCGGCGAGATCCTCGATCTCAACGGCGGCCTGCAGATGGACTGACCCGGATGAGCGACGCCGCCCCCGCCCGCCCCGACTACGCCCGCCTCCTCGCCGGCGGCTTCGACCTGCGCGGCCGCGCCGCCTTCGTGCCCGGCGGCTACGGCGGCATCGGCGAGGCGATTGCCTGGGGGCTGGCCATGGCCGGCGCCCGGGTCGCTGTCGCCGGCCGGAGCGCCGCCAAGGCCGAGGCCTTGGCCGCACGGCTGCAAGGCGCCGGCCATGAGGCGGTCGGCGTGGCCATGGACGCCCACGCCACCGACTCGATCCGCACCGCCGTCGATGCGGTCGCCGCCCGCTTCGGCGCGCTCGACCTGCTGGTCAACTGCATCGGCATCCAGCGCGAGGAGCGCCTCGCCGAGGTCAGCGAGGTCGCCTTCGACGAGGTGGTTCAGGTCAACCTCAAGGCGGCGATGTTCCTCGCCCAGGCCGCCGCCCGGCACCAGGTCGCGGCGGTCGCCGCCGGCCGCGCCCCCGGCCGGCAGGTGCATCTGCTCTCGGTCCGGTCGCAGCTCGGCATGCGCGACCGCGGCTATTCCGCCTATTGCGCGACCAAGGGCGCGCTGGCGATGCTCATCAAGCAACACGCCGTCGAGCTGTCGGCGCACGGCATCACCGTCAATGGCGTCGCGCCGACGGTGGTGCGTGGCGAGATGGGCGCGCACTGGCTCGCCAACCCGGCGACCCGCGAGCACATCCTCGCGCGGATTCCGCTCGGCCGCGTCGCCGAGCCCGAGGACGTGGTCGGGCCGACGCTCTTCTTCTGCAGCCCGGGCGCGGCGTTCGTCACCGGGCAAATCCTGACCGTCGACGGCGGCCTCACCGCTACCCAGTAGCCCCAAGTTGTTCGGACAACCCTCGTCAATCCCTGATTGAGAGCGCCGACCGGATCCGATATGTTCGACGGTCGGCACCCTGTGCCCCTTACACCTGTCACGGAGACATCATGAAGAGACGTCTAATCGCATCGCTCGGGGCCGCCCTGGTCGGAATCGCCGCCGTCGTGGGCCTGCCCGCCATGGCCCAGACGAAGGTCGTCTGGAAGGCCTCGGACGTCCATCCGCTCGGCTATCCGACGGTCGAGGCGATCGTGCGCATGGGCAAGAAGCTCGAGACCCAGACCAACGGCCGGATCTCGATCCAGATGTACCCGTCGATGCAGCTCGGCGGCGAAAAGGAGATGATCGAGCAGGCGCAGGTCGGCGCGCTGCAGATCGCCCGCATATCGGTCGGCGCGATGGGCCCGGTGGTGGACGAGCTCAACGTCTTCAACCTGCCGTTCATCTTCCGCGACGAGGCGCACATGCGCAAGGTGATCGACGGCCCGATCGGCGCCGAGCTGCTCGAGAAGATCAACACCAACCCGGCCTCGCGGATCGTCGCCCTCGGCTGGATGGACGCCGGCGTACGCAACGTCTATGGCAAGAAGCCGGTGCCGACCCCGGCCGACCTCAAGGGCCAGAAGATCCGGATGATGGGCAACCCCATCTTCGTCGAGACGATGAACGCGATGGGCGGCAGCGGCGTGGCGATGGGCTTCAACGAGCTCTACAGCGCGCTCGAGACCGGCGTGGTCGACGGTGCCGAGAACAACCCGCCGACCTTGCTGGCGCAGAACCACTACCTCGTCAGCAAGGTGTACACCCTGACAGGCCACCTCATCATCCCGGAGATCTTCATCTTCTCGAAGCGCACCTGGGACGCCCTGACGCCCGAGGACCAGGCGCTCTTGAAGAAGCTCTCGCGCGAGGCGCAGCTCGAACAGCGCAAGCTCTGGGACGAGAAGACCGTCACTGCCGAGGCCGAGCTCAAGGCCAAGGGCGTGACCTTCGTGCCGGCCGACAAGGCGGCCTACTACAAGGCGACCCAGCCGATCCGCGACAAGTACGGCGTGAAGTACGCCGCCCTGCTCAAGCGCATCGAAGAGACGAAGTAGCGCCATGAGGGCGGCCTATGCCCTCGCCATGGAGAGGCTCTACCTGGCGTGCATCGTCGTCTCGGCCGTGGCCCTGGTGTCGATCACGCTGGTCATTCCGTACGGCGTGTTCATGCGCTACGTCATGAACTCGGCGTCGAGCTGGCCGGAGCCGTTCTCGGTGCTGGCGATGGTGCTGTTTTCGTTCGTCGGCGACGCCGCGGCCTACCGCGCCGGGGCGCACATCTGCGTGCAGATGCTGACCGATGCGGTCCCGCCGGCGGTGCGCGGCGTGATGCTCAAGCTCGCCGACGGGATGATGATCGCCACCGCGCTCTTCATGCTGGTCTACGGCACCCAGCTCGTGCGCGTCACCTGGGGGCAGACGATCGCCGAGTTCCCGACCCTCTCGGTCGGCCTCACCTACTCGCCGATCCCGCTCGGCGGCCTGTTCACCCTGCTCTTCATCATCGAGCGACTCTGGCTCGGTGCGCCGCCGCCGACTTCGATCGTTTACCGCGACCAGCCGCTGGCGGAATGATGGCCGCGACATGACCGAAGTCCTCGTCCTCCTCGGCTCGTTCGTGCTGCTCTGCATGCTGGGCATGCCGGTCGCCTATACGCTCGGTCTCGCCGCCATCGTCGGCGCCCTCTGGATCGACGTGCCGCTCGAGGCGGTGATGATCCAGATCTCGAGCGGCGTCAACAGCTTCTCGCTGCTGGCGATCCCGTTCTTCGTCCTCGCCGGCGCGATCATGGCCGAAGGCGGCATGGCGGTCAGGCTCGTCAACCTGGCGCGCGTCTTCGTCGGCGCGATCCGCGGCGGGCTGGCGCTGGTCAACGTCATCGCCTCGACCTTCTTCAGCGGCGTCTCCGGCTCCTCGGTGGCCGACACGGCATCGATCGGCTCGGTCCTGATCCCGCAGATGGTCAAGCAGGGCTATCCGAAGGTGTTCGCAACCAACGTGACGATCTGCGGCTCGGTGCAGGCGGTGCTGATCCCGCCTTCGCACAACGCCGTGCTCTATTCGCTCGCCGCCGGCGGCACGATCTCGGTCGCCCAGCTGTTCCTCGCCGGCGTGCTGCCGGGGATCCTGTTCGGCGCCTGCGTCATGGGCCTGTGCCTGATCCTGTCCTACCGCCGCGGCTATCCGAAGGGCGAGTCGGTGACCCTGCGCCAGGCCGGGAAGATCGCGGTCGAGGCGCTCTGGGGGCTGGTCACCGTCATCATCATCCTCGGCGGCATCCTGAGCGGCGTCTTCACGCCCACGGAGTCGGCGGCGGTCGCCTGCCTCTACGCCTTCATCGTCACGATGTTCATCTATCGCGACTACCGCTGGCGCGAGCTGCCGATGCTGCTGCACCGCGTGACCAAGATGGTGGCGATGGTGATGATGCTGATCGGCTTCTCGGCCGCCTTCGGCTACATGATGGCCCTGATGCAGGTGCCGGCCAAGGCGACCCAGCTGTTCGTCGCCATCGCCAGCAACAAGTACGAGCTGCTGCTGATGATCAACGTGCTGCTGATCCTCCTCGGCACCTTCATGGACATGGCGCCGATGATCCTCATCTGCACGCCGATCCTGCTGCCGGTGATCCTGAAGTTCGGCATCGACCCGGTGCACTTCGGGATGATCCTGCTCGTGAACTCCGGCATCGGCCTGATCACGCCACCGGTCGGGCCGACGCTCTTCGTCGGCTGCGCGATCGGCAAGGTGACGATGGAGGAGGTGTCGAAGGAGCTGTGGCCGTTCTACGCCGCGATGTGCTCGGCCCTCCTGATCGTCACCTACGTGCCGGCGTTCTCGCTCTGGCTGCCGCACCTGCTCGCCAAGTAGCGGCTCAGCTCGCGGCGCGGCGCCGCGCGAACTCGGCGAACCAGTCGATGCTCTCGGGCGTGGCCATCGCCCCCGCCTTGAACACCTGCTCGGCCGGCGTGCCCATCAGGAGCTTCTTCACCGGCAGCTCCATCTTCTTGCCCGAGAGGGTGCGCGGAATCGCCTTCACCTCGAAGATCTCGTTCGGCACGTGCCGCGCCGAAAGCGCGCTGCGGATGCCGGCCTTGAGGCGCTTGGTCAGCGCCTCGTCGAGCACCAGGCCGTCACGCAGAACGACGAAGAGGGGCATGTAGCTTTCGCGGCCGAGGTACTCGAGGTCGACAACCAGCGAGTCGAGTACCTCGGGCAGGGCCTCGACCGCGCGGTACAGCTCGGCCGTGCCCATGCGGATGCCGTGCCGATTGATGGTGGCGTCGCTGCGGCCATAGATGATTGCGCCGCCGCGCGGCGTGATCCGGATCCAGTCGCCGTGGCGCCAGACGCCGGGGTACATGTCGAAGTAGCTGTCGCGGTAGCGGCTGCCGTCGGCGTCGCCCCAGAAGCCGAGCGGCATCGAGGGCATGGGCCGGGTGCAGACCAGCTCGCCGACTTCGTCGACGAGCGCCCGGCCGCAACCCTCGGCATCGGGCTCGCTCCAGGCTTCGACCGAGGCGCCGAGGCAGCGGCACTGCATCTCGCCCTCGACCACCGGCAACGTCGGCAGGCCGGCGATGAAGGCGCCGGCGAAATCGGTGCCGCCCGACATCGGCGTCAGCCAGATGTTTGCGCCGTCGACCTTCGGCAGATGATCCCAGACCCAGCGATAGCACTCGATCGCCAGCGGCGAGCCGGTCGCGCCGATGCCGCGAAGCCGCGACAGGTCGCCATGACGCATCGGCTCGAGGCCGGCCTTGAGGCAGCTGGCGTAGAACGCGGCGCCGGCACCGAAGAAGGTGACGCCGGTCTCGGCGGCGAAGCGCCAGAGCGTCGACCAGTCGGCGGCGCCCGCGGGTCCGGCCGGGCTGCCGTCGAACAGGCAGATCGTCGTTCCGCCGAGCAGGCCGTGGATCTGGCAGTTCCACATGATCCAGCCGGTCGAGGCGTACCAGTGGAAGCGGTCCCCCGTCAGGACGCTGGGGCCGAGGTTGTTGTGCAGGCCGATCTTCAGGCCCTCGAGCATCACCCCGCCGTGGCCGTGGACGATCGCCTTCGGCAGGCCGGTGGTGCCGCTCGAATAGACGATCCAGAGCGGGTGGTCGAACGGCAGCCAGGCCGGCTCGAACGGCGGGTCGTCGGCGACCAGCGCGTCGAAATCGTGGGCCGCGCGCTGCGGCCCGGCGAGCGAGCCGACATCGGCCTCGGCGTCGAGGTGGCGCAGCAGCACCACGTGGCGCACGCTCGGCAACTCGTCGATCAGCCCGCGCAGGACCGGCAGGCGGTCGGCGGCGACGCCGCCGTAGAGGTAGCCGTCGACGCCGATCACGACCTTGGGCTCGATCTGGCGAAAGCGGTCGAGGATCGCCAGCGGCCCCATGTCGGCCGAGCACACGGACCAGACCGCGCCCAGGCTGGCGCAGGCGAGGAAGGCGACCGCGGTCTGCGGCAGATTGGGCAGGATCGCGCAGACCCGGTCGCCGGGAACGACACCCATGCGGGAGAGTGCCGCCGCGAATGACGCCACCTGGCGGCGCAGCTCGGCCCAGCCGATCTCGAGCGTCTCGCCGTGCGCCTGCATCGTCTCGTCGCGAAAGACGATCGCCGGATGGCCGGCGGCATCGCTGGCCTCGGCGTGGCGGAACACGTGCTGCGCGTAGTTCACCTGGGCGCCGGGAAACCACTTCGCGCCGGGCATGGTCTCGGCGACGAGCACGGTCTCGTGCGGGGTCGGCGACTCGATCCCGAAGAAGTCGAAGATCGATTGCCAGAAGCCGCGCAGGTCGTCGCACGACCAGCGCCAGAGGCGCTCGTAACCGGCCGATGTGCTCGGATCGAACTCGAGACCGCGCTGCTCGCGCAGCCAACGCGTGTATCGCAGGATCTGCGGCTCGGGCGGGCTCATGGCCGTTTCAGGTGCGCTGCCTGCCGCGCAGCTGCGACTCGTCGATGTCGACCCGATGCCACCAGCGCTGCGAGAAGAACGGCCGCCGGTAGCCGACCAGCCAGGGATGCACCATGTCGCTGTAAATGCGATGGACGTGCTGGCGATAGGGCGCCCAGGCCAGCGACATTCGCTTGGCCTGGAGGAAGAGCTGCTCGCGTTCCGGGCCGTCGGGGATGCGCCGCAGGCGCTCGTAGAGGGCGTCGAACTCGGCGTTCTTGAACCGCGAGAGATTGGAGCCGCCCGACGACGGCCCGTACAGGCGCTGTAGCGCGCCCAGTCCGTCGGGCTGCGACGCCGACGATCCGGCGGCCCAGACCATGAAGTTGCCCGCCTGCGCCGCCTTCAGGTTTTCGGGCCACTGCGAGACCTGGAATTCGACCTTCAGTCCCACCGCCTTCAGGTTCTTCTGCCACAGCCCGTCGAGCGCGCGCTGCAGGCCGTCCGGGTAGGTGCGGCGCACGATCGTCAAGGGCTCGCCGTTCGGCTGCTCGCGCCAGCCGTCGCCGTCGCGATCGACATAGCCGAACATGTCCAGCAGTGCCATCGCCCGCGCCGGATCGTGGTCGCCCATCTCGCTCTTGTAGAGCGGGTCGTAGCCGGTCGTGTGCGGCACGCAGGGCGACTGCGCCGGGATGGCCTGCGAGCGGCGCACGGCGGTGATCTCGCGCGGCACGTCCACCGCCAGGTTGATCGCCCGGCGCAGCGCCACCTTCTCTGGCGTGTAGCCGCCGATGACCGGGTGCTCCATGTTGTAGATGGTCAGCGTGCCCTCGGGCCCGACGACGCGCATGCCGCGGATGCCGCGCTTGGCGAGATTCGGCGCGACCTTGCCGCCGGGCATGGCGATGTCGATGAACTCCTCGGGCACGCGCTCGCAGAAATCGGCCTGCTCGTTCAGGAAGGCCAGCCAGCGCGGTTGCCGCTCTTCGATGATCGCGATCTCGACCTCGTCGACCAGCGGCAGCCGCCGGCCCTTGAAGCGCGCCAGCAGCGCCTGGCCTTCGGCATCGTCGGCGGCGGGCGCGGCCTCGTCTTCGTAGTAGCGCTCGCGGTACCCCGGGTTGCGTTCGAGGACGATAAGCGAGCTGCGTCGCCAGGACTTGAGGCGCAGCGGGCCGGTGCCCACCGGATGGGCGGCGATCTGCTCGCCGTACATCTGCACGACCTCGCGCGCCACGGCGCCGTAGCTGCCGGCGTCGGCCATGTCCTCGTGCATTCGCGGCCGCGGGTTCTCGAGCCGGCACTGGAGCGTGTAGCGGTCGATGGCCCGCAGGCCAGGAATCTCGCGCTCGTAGTCGAACGGCGTGCGCTTCTGCAGCGCCTCCTCGCGCAGCGCCTTGAGGCCGACCAACCCCATTTCCTCGACGCTGCCCCACGGCGGGCTCTTGTTCGCCGGGTCGGCGAAGCGCTTCAGCGAATAGACATAGTCGGCAGCGACCAGCTCGCGCGGCCGGCCCTGGAACGCCGGGTCGTCGGCGAAGAAGATGCCCGGGCGGATGCGAAAGGTCCAGGTGCGGAACTCGTCGGCGGTCTCCGGCATGGCCGCCGCCGTCAGCGGCCGGATCTGCGTCGGCCGTGCCAGGCCGTCGTAGCAGTACAGCGATTCGAAGATGTGGCCGGTGACGGTGCGCGAATAGAGGTCCGACAGCTTCACCGGGTCGAACCCGGTCTCGGCCACGGGGAAGGCGTAGCGCAGAACCTTAGTTCCGGATGACGCGCTTGCGGCCCGCGACCAGGCCGGAGCCGTGAGCGACAGCAGCGCCGCGCTCGCGGTGCGGCGGGTGACGGGCAGTTCCATTGCCGCCTTCGTCAGGCTGGCACTCGCCGCTCGGGGTCGACGTCGACCCAGTGGTACCAGTTGTTCCAGAACACGGGCCGCCGGTAGCCGTGGACCCAGGGATGCAGCACGTCGGTGCCGAGGCGATGCACGATGTAGCGGTACGGCATGTAGGCCGTGCACAGGCGCTTGACCTCGAGGAACAGCTTCTCCCGCTCGGGACCGTCGATCATCGACGCCGTCTGCTCGTACAGCCGGTCCATCGCCGGCAGCTTGAAGCGCGCCAGGTTCTGCTGCCCGGACTGCGGGCCGTACAGGTATTGCAGCGCCGTCTGTCCATCGGGGTCGGCCGACGACAGCCCCAGCGACCACATCTGCAGGGTGCCCGCCTGCGCCTGCTTCAGCTGCGCCGCCCACTGCTGCACCGGGAATTCGACCCTGACACCGATGTCGTTCAGGCCGCGCCGCACCAGGTCGTTGTACTGACGATAGATCTGCTCCGGCTGACTGGCGTAGGCGAGGATCAGCGGCTTGCCGTCCGGGGTCTCGCGCCAGCCGTCGCCGTCGCGGTCGAGGTAGCCGTACATGTCGAGCAGCGCCTTCGCCTTCGCCGGGTCGTACTCGCTCATCTCGCTCTTGAAGGCCGGGTCGTACCCCGAGGTGAACGGCACCATCGGCGACTGAGCCGGAATGCCCAGGCCGCGCCGGATCAGCGTGATCTCGCGCTGCACGTCGTAGGCCAGCGAAACCGCACGCCGCAGCGCCACCCGCTCGGGCGTGTAGCCGCCGACGATCGGGTCTT
>DATCGH010000207.1:0-13081 GCA_036509055.1 Caldimonas sp. | reverse complement strand
TCAGCGGGACGACCGCGGCACGGGTCTGCATGCGCGGCCGCTGCTCCGTGAGCACGAACTCGCCGCCGGTGAAGTCGGTCGTCGGCGCCGACAGCAACACGGCGACCTGGAGCGGAAAGACGTGCTCGCCATACAGATCCTGGTGAAGGCAGTTGTAGTCGCCGGGGCCGTACTGCAACAACAGGGGCGTCGGACGCGACTGACCGGCGGCGGCGCAGCGGGCGAGGAACTCGGCGTGCTCTTCGGGGAAGCGAGCGTCCATCCCCATCCGCTCGTGCCATCGATTGGCGATGGGCGCCAGGCGCGGATACAGCGCCGTTCGCAGGCCCTGGACCAGCGGCGGGAGGGGATAGGAGAAGTAGCGGTATTCCCCCTGGCCGAAGCCGTGCTGCGCCATGACGACGCGGCTGCGAAAGCCTGTGCCCTTGGCGTAGAGGGAGGCGATCTCGTCGCACTCCGACGATGCGAGCAGGTCGCGCAGCAGCGACCAGCCCTGCGCTTCGAGATCGGCCTCCAGGGCGCCAGCGTCGATGCGCTGCAGGCGGGCGGCGACGTCGCCTTTCACCCAGTCGTCGCGCTTCACGCGGCATGCTCCTGCCGGCGCACCTCGCGCTCGATCAGCTCGCGCTTGCGCTCCACACCCCAGCGATAGCCCGAGAGACCGCCGTCGCGCCGCACCACCCGGTGGCACGGTATCGCCACCGCATGGGCGTTGGCGGCGCACGCTCCGGCGACGGCACGCACGGATCGGGCCGCGCCGATCTTCTGCGCGATGCCGGAGTAGGTTTCCGTGCTGCCCGGCGGAATCTCGCGCAGCGCCTGCCAGACGCGCTGCTGGAAGGCGGTGCCGCGCACGTCGAGCGGCAGGTCGAACCCGCGCGCCGGCTCCTCGACCCGTCCGACCACCTTGGCGACCAGCTGCTCGTAGGCCGCGTCGCCGCCGACCAGTCGCGCCTTCGGAAACCGGTCCTCCAGCTCGCGCACCAGCACGTCCGGGTCGTCGCCCAGCGAGATCGCGGCGACACCCTTGGCGCTCGAGGCGACCAGAATCGCGCCGAGCGAGCATTGGCCGACGGCGAAGGTCAGGATCTCTTCCTTACCGCCCGAGCGAAAGCGGGTCGGGCTCATGCCCAGCACCCCGGCCGACGCCTCGTAGAAGCGGCCGTTCGACCCGAAGCCCGCCTCATGGAACGCTTCGGTGATCGTCGCCGCGGTCGCCAGCCGCTCGCGCAGCCGGGCCGAGCGGCCTGCCGCCGCGTAGGCCTTCGGCGTGAGCCCGGTCGTCTTCTTGAAAAGGCGGTGGAAGTAGTGCGGGCTGAGCTCGACCGACTCGGCCAGCTGCGTCAGCGAGAGCGGCTCGGCCGCGTCGTCGATGAGCCTGCAGGCCTTCGTCACGACGGCGGCGTTCGCCGCATCGACGGAGATTCCGCCCGGGTTGCAGCGGCGACATGGGCGAAAGCCAGCCGCCTCGGCGGCGCCGGGGCTTGGGTGGAACTGCACGTTCTTCGGATTCGCCCGGCGCGACGGACACGACGGCCGGCAATAGGTGCCCGTGGTCGCGACGGAATACCAGAACGTCCCGTCGGCGGCCTTGTCGCGGGTGACGATGCGAATCCAGCGAGGATCCTGCGTGATGTCGGATGCAGGCGACTTCATGATGTCCCGTTCGAGATGGCGATGAGCCCAGTGTCGTCACGGACATCCTACGGCGCGCTCCGGGTCTTGCTGTCGAATCGGGAATGTCCCCAGGCCGGTCGATCAGCGATGCAGATCGGCGCGCACGTAGGGATGGTCGCGGCCGGACAAGGTCATCGCGAGCTGGGTAATCCAGTCGTGCGATGCCATCACCGGCGGTGCGGGAAACGTCAGCAGCATCCAGGCGAGCGCCGGGGCCAGCCAGACGACGGAAAGGCGCACGCCGCCGGCTCGATCGATGGACCGGGTGGCGACCACTGCCGCGAGCGCGCCGACCGCACAGCCGCTGAGCACTTCCGATTCGGAATGGGTGCCGAGGACAACGCGCGAAACGGCGACGAGCGCGACGACCGCAGCCGCCAGCGCCATCGCCACCGCCCTGCGCCGCCCGGTCGGAGGGACGTGGACCACCACCAGCACCGGGTAGAGCGCGGCGGCGAGCATCGCATGCCCCGACATGCCGGTGAAGTCGAGGCGGGCGATGCCCCAGCCGAAACCCATGAAGGCGATCTTCGTTACCGTCACGACGATGGCCGCGAGGGCGACCGGGAGCAGCAACGAAAGCGCCCGCTCCGCGCGTCGCGCCGACCAACCCAGGCCGATCGCCACGACCAGGACCACCGGCAGGACGATGCCCGACTCGCCGAGACGCGTGACGACGCCCCAGAAGACGTCGGCGCTCAAGTCGGCGGGCGATACGCCACGGGGGAAGGCGTGTCGCTGGTCATGGCATGGGGCGGGCTTCGGGTCGGCGGGAAGATTCTAGGAGCGACGCGCAGCGCCCTCGGAGCAGCGACGGTGCAGCACAATCGGCCCGAGGGGGAGAGCCTCGGATCGGACCCACCAGCGGCGGCAGGCGCCGCGGGTCGTTGAGCGCACGTCACTGCTGAGCATGCACAGAA
Organism: Caldimonas sp.; assembly: GCA_036509055.1. Lineage (GTDB taxonomy): Bacteria > Pseudomonadota > Gammaproteobacteria > Burkholderiales > Burkholderiaceae_C > Schlegelella_A. Next base: position 10,484 of record DATCGH010000207.1, on the reverse strand, counting down.
AAGTCGGGGCCTTGCGTCCGCTGCTGCGCGCAATGGTGGTGGCCGCCATCGTCCTGGCCGGCGCAGACCTGCTGCTGCTGGCGCTCAGGCACTGGCCGGGCTCGAGCCTGCCGACGATATTCGGCGACGGCTACGTCAGTGTCGCCATATCGGTGGCGCTGCTGACCCTCGTGCTGGTGCTGTCGCGCCGGCTGGCGCGTGCGCTCGACCGGGCCGAATCTGCGGTGCAGTTGCAGCAGCAGGTGCTCGACGTTCTCGAGGCCGGCCTCGTGTTGTTCGACGCCGCCGGTCGCATCGTCTTCTGCAACCGGCATTTCCACCGCCTCTATTCGAGCCTGGGTGCGGCCGCGGCGCCCGGCGCCACCTACGAGCAGATGCTGCGCGCAGTGGTGGCCAACGGGATGGTGCCCGACGTCGCCGGCCAGGAAGAGGCGTGGATCGGCAGCCGCCTGAGGGAATTCGGACGCACGGACGCCGGCCTCATGCGCCGCATGCCCGATGGCAGCTGGCGGCGCATTGCCGAGCTGCGCCTGCCGGACGGCGGCGTGCTCGCGCACATCATCGATGTCAGCGAGATGGTGGCAAAGGAAGAAGCCATCGAGGCGGCACGCCGCGATGCCGAGCAGGCTCGCGAGCGGCTGGCCGGCGCCATCGAGGCATTGCCCGCGACCTTCGAGCTGTACGACGCGGACGATCGCCTGGTGCTGTGGAACCGCGCGCTCGCCGAGACCTATCCGCACATGGCGCCTCACCTCGACAAGCGGCTCACGTTCGCGCAGCTGACGAAGTTGAACCTCGAAGGCGGCGGCCAGCCCGACCAGGCCGACCGCGCCCAGGAGTGGCTGGACCTGCGGCTGGCGCAGCGCCGCCGCGGCGAGCAGCCGTCGGAGCTGATGAACAACGGCCGCGGGCGTTGGCTGCGCATGGCCGAGACCCGGCTGCGCGACGGCAGCATGGTGGCGATCCGCGTCGACGTGACCGACTTCGAGGACCAGCGGCGCGCGCTCGAGCAGGCGCAGCAGGAGCTGGTGCGTTCGCGCCAGCGCCTGGAGGACGCGATCGAGGCGCTGCCCGCGGGCTTCGAGCTGTACGACGCCGACGATCGGCTGACGCTGGTCAACCGCACGAACCTGGCGATGTATCCACAGCTGGCCGATCTGCCCGACCAGCGACCGACATTCGAGCAGGTAGTGCGAGCCAACGCCGCCCGCGGCGGCTTGCCCTTTCTCGAGACCCCCGAGCAGCTGGAGGCCTGGATCCAATGCAGGCTGGACGAGCGCAGGAATCCGTCCGAGGTGGCTGTGCACCGGATCGCCGAAGGCCGCTGGATTCGCACCTACGAACGGCGCATGCGCGACGGCGGTCTGGTGGCCATCCGCCTCGACGTCAGCGAGCTGATGCAGCGCGATCACGAATTGAGCCGGCTCAACGACCGGCTGGCGCAGCTGAATCAGGAGCTGTCGGTGCTGTCGCGAACGGATGCCTTGACCGGCCTGGCCAACCGGCGCGCGTTCGACCAACGGCTGGCCGAGGAGGTGTCGCGCGCCGAGCGCCACCACGTGCCGCTGGCCTTGCTGGTGATCGATGTCGACCATTTCAAGGCCTACAACGACCTCTACGGCCACCCGGCCGGCGACGCCTGTCTGCGCCAGGTGGCGAACGTGCTTCGCGAATGCGCCGCCCGGCCCAGCGACCTGGTGGCCCGCCTGGGTGGCGAAGAGTTCGCGGTGCTGCTGCCGCATCAAGGCAGCGCCGACGCCATGCAGGTCGCCGAGCATTGCCTGCGGGCGGTCGAGTCCGCGGCCATCGCTCACGCAGGCTCGCCGGTCGCCCCGCATGTCACGGTGAGCGTGGGCGTTGTGGCGTCGTCCCGACCTGCCCAGGAGGGCGCTGCGCTGCTCGCCGCAGCCGACGCCGCCCTCTATCGCGCAAAGCGGCAGGGGCGGCGCCGCGTCGTGCTGGCCACGACCGACTGAGGCGACGCCGCGCGGCCGTGCCGCGCGACGCGCTCTAGCGCTTGCCCACCGCGGACATCGCGACCGCCATTTGTGACTCCAGGACCCTGAACCGGTTTTCGATGATGGCCTTGCTGGTCACCTCCTTGGCCATGGCCTGCACCTCGGCCACGATCTTGGCGTTGGACTTGATCGCCTCCTGGTCCGCCGTCTTTGCGTCCTTCTTGCCGGCGATCGCCTTCTCGGCGGCGTCGAGCCGCGGCCCGAGCTTGCCGAGCGCCGCCAGATCCGGCATCGCTCGTATGGACTTCTCCAGCGAATCCATCTTGCGTTCGAGCCCCTCGACCCGCCCGCGCAGCGCCTTTAGTTCCACTTCCGCATTGAATGCCATGATGATGTTCTTTCTGCAGCGCCGTGCCGCGCGCGCACTCTAGAGCCACCCGCTGGGCCGGCAAGGCCGGGCTAACCCGCGCAAGGCATGCAGAGCGTCAGTCGCATTCGCGCCCTTCTGAAGCCTTCGGAGTGGACGACTCTAGGGCGCCATCGTCTCCATCGTCACTTCCCAGCCGGCGTCAATGCCGCCGGGAAGCATCTGCCCACGGTCTTCGCCCACCTCGGCCTCGATGAGTCGATTGAGCTTCTCGTTCATGGCGACCACGAGCTCGCGCTGCGGCTTGGCTCCCATCGCGAGGTTGTTCATCTCGTGCGGATCGGCCCGCACGTCGAAGAGCTCGACGTCGTTGACCCGGTAGAGATCCTCGATCGTCGTCGGCCGGTTGTGCTGCTTCGGCGAGAAGTAGCGCGTGAACACGTGGTGCCCGTCGTAGATCGACCGTACCGCGCCGCGCTTCATCATGTCGGGGACGAGTCCCGCGGTCTTCAACTGGTCGGGCTTGCCTCCCTTGTGGAGATGCTCGACCGCCTTGTAGAAGAAGTCGCCGTCGAGGTAGGCGAACATGTTGTAGTTGAACAGTGCGCCGTCGCGCAAGGCGTTGACATCGGCCTGCTCCGGGGCGGCCAGCACGGCGCTCAGATCCTTGCCCTTGAGGCCCTTGACGATCTCGGCCCGCTTGGCCGGCGCGGCCCCGGTCAGGGCGACCAGCGTCGGCGCGATATCGAGGTGCGAGGTGACGGCGCGGCATTGCTTGCCGCCGGCGTAGGCCGGGTGGACGACGATCAGCGGCACCTGGTTCTGCTCCCGGTACGCCGCGGCGCCTTTGGCGTGAAGCTGATGGGCGCCATCCATGTCGCCGTGATCCGCAGTGAGAACGACGATCGTCCGCTCTGCCAGTCCGGCAGCGTCGAGCTCGGCCAGCACGGTGGCGATGTTGCGATCGACGTCGCGCAGGCAATTCAGGTAGTAGTTGTGGCGGCTGCGCCAGCGCGGTTCCTCGTTCGGGATCTCCCCGGCCATGGCGTCGTGCGAGCGCAGGAAGTCGTGATGCGCCGCTGGACGCCCCGGCGCAGCGATCGGCTGGAAATGGCTCGCCGGAAGCGCGAACTCCCATTTCTTCGCGTACAGCGGATCGGCCGGGTCGCGCGCCACGTGGGCTAGCCCGCGCTGCGGCCGCAGCGGCGTTCCCGGCGCATCGGTGTCGTAGAACATCACGTCGTGCGGGTTGACCAGGTTGACCGCCAGGAACCAGGGCTTGCCTTCGGCCGCCAGCGCTCGGCCCTTACCGCGCAGCCAACTCGCGCCCATGGCGGCGGTGATGCCGTCGTGCAGGTATCCACCCTGCGTGTGGGCGATGATGTCGCCGATGCCGAAGTAGTCGGAGAAGCCGTAGGCCTCCATTTCCTTGGTGAAGAGGCGCGACGGATCGGCGAGCGTGTTGACCGTCTCGAACTCCTTGGTCAGGTGCCACTTACCCTTGTAGGCGGTGTAGTAGCCGGCATCGCGCAGCAGGTCGCCGACGGTCCGGATGTCGGGCGACAGGCTCTTGATCCACGGGAAGTTCGTGTTGTCGAACATCCCCGTCTGCTGGATGTGCTGGCCGGTGTAGAGCACCGAGCGCGAGGGCGTGCACACGCACGAGTTGATGCGGTGATTGACGAAGGTCGTTCCCTGCTTCCTCAGACGTTCGTGCGCGGGCAGGCTGTAGCCGACGGGAAGCTCCCCTGGACGAAAGAAGCGCTCCTGGTCGGTGAGGATGAAAAGGATGTTGTACGGACCACTTGCGCGTGTCTTCGCGGCGCCCGCGGGAGCCGCGGGGCTCGTCGTGGCCGCCGCACTGCCGGTGACGCCCGCTCCCAGCCCCCACGTCACGGCGCCCAGGCCGGCGATGCGCAGGAGATCGCGCCTTGAAGTCGAGTCGTTCGATCCTTGATCATCTTCCATGTCGTCTCCCGTTCATGTTCTTGAATTCCTTGCTCGCCGACGCTCGCCAATGCCAGCCTGCGCGCCGGGAAGTGGCGGCATTGTTCTATGCGAGCGACTTGAGTCACGCATGGGGCGAGAAGGCGTCGGCCAGGAACTCGATCAGCACGCGCACCTTGGGCGACAGGTGCTTGCGGGTCGGGTAGACGGCATAGATGCCCAGCTCCATCGCCCTGAACTCCGGCATCAGCTCCACCAGCGTGCCCGCTGCCAGGTCCTCCCCGATCAGGAACGCCGGCTGCAAGACCACGCCCTGATGGGCCAGCGCGGCAGCACGGCGGGTGTCGCCGTTGTTCGTGTGGAAGCAGGGCTGGGTACGAACGCTGACCCGTCCTTGCGGCCCGTCGAAATGCCATTCGTCCTTGGTGCCCAGGTAGGTGTAGGCAATGATGGAGTGGCTGGCAAGCTCGCCGGGATGCGTGGGCGTGCCGCGGTGGGCGAGATATGGCGGCGACGCGCAAAGGACCAGGCGGGTGGTCGAGATCCGCCGGCTCACCAGTGTCGAGTCTTGCAGCGTGGCGATGCGGATCGCCAGGTCGAAGCCCTCCTCGACGAGATCGACGACCCGATCGTTCAGCGTCACATCGAGCGTGACCTTCGGATGCCTTGTCCTGAACCTGCCCCACAGCGGCGCCAGCTGACGGATCCCGAAAGTCACCGGCGCGTTCACCCGGACCAGCCCGCTGGCATCGGCATTTCCGGAAGTGATCTCCGCCTCGGCCTCGTCGATCTCCGAGAGCAGGTCCTTGCACCGGGCGTAGAAGATCTGTCCCTCTTCTGTCAGCGACAGTCGCCGCGTCGTACGGTGCAAGAGCCTGACGCCGAGCCGGGACTCGAGGTCGGCGACGTACCTCGACACGGCTGCCTTCGACATCGCGAGCGAATCCGACGCCTTGACGAAGCTGCCCGAGTCGACGACGGCCGCGAAAGTCTGCATCTCGACAAACTTGTCCATTGTCTCGAAGAAAGGAACAGTGGATCTCAGGATACGCGGTTTATCCCGGCGGACCGGATGACTACATTGAATCCATGGGCTGAAGGCAATCGCCGCACTGAGCGCCCTGAACCACTTCTTGGAGCGACACATGAATTCCCATCTGACCCAACGCCTGTTCTCGACCCGCCCCGGCTGGGCACCGCTGGCCGTGCGCATTCCGATCGGCATCATCTTCGTGGCGCACGGCGCCCAGAAGCTGTTCGGCTGGTTCGGCGGCTACGGCCTGCAGGGCACGGCGCAATGGATGGACTCCATCGGCCTGTCCCCCGGCACCGCGCTCGCGCTCCTGGCCGGCGGCGCCGAGTTCCTCGGCGGACTCGCCCTCCTCCTCGGCCTCCTGGTGCGGCCCGCCTCGGTGGCGTTGGCCTTCACGATGCTGGTCGCGATCTTCAGCGTGCACTTCAGCAAGGGACTGTTCCTGAGCAACGGCGGCTACGAGTACGGGCTGGCCTTGCTGGCCACGACCGTCGCCTTGTTCATCAGCGGAGGCGGTCGCTTCTCGGTCGACGGGGCGCTGGCCCGCGAAGCGAGGGGCGCGCGAAGCTGACGGGTTCCGCCGACGTCTCGTCGCCCGCCCGGGGCGCGGACGCTGGTGCATCATGGCTTCCCCGTCACAGGAGGAGAAACCGATGCATCGACTGATCGCCGCCGCCGCCCTCGGCGCGGCCGCCTGCGCCGTCCAGGCGGCGGGCTTCACCCTCTCGAGCCCGACCGTCAAGCCCGGCTCCACGCTCACCGAGGCGCAGGTATTCAAGGGCTTCGGCTGCGAGGGCAAGAACATCTCGCCGGCGCTGAAATGGAGCGGCGCACCGAGCGGTACCAAGAGCTACGCCGTGACCGTGTACGACCCCGACGCGCCCACCGGCTCGGGCTGGTGGCACTGGGTCGTCTACAACATCCCGGCCTCGGCCTCCGAGCTGCCCGAAGGGGCCGGCGGCGCCGACGGCATGGGCCTGCCGGCAGGGACGACGCAAGGACGCACCGACTTCGGCGCCCCGGGCTTCGGCGGCGCCTGCCCTCCCCCCGGCGACAAGCCGCATCGCTACATCTTCACCGTGTATGCGCTCAAGACCGACAAGATCGACGTGCCCGCGGACGCCACCGCGGCCCTGGTCGGCTTCATGATCAACGCCAACAAGCTCGGCAAGGCGAGCTTCGAGGCAAAGTACGGGCGCAGCAAGTGAGGTGAGGCGCGGACGTCGGGCGCGCGGCCCCGACGTCCCTCAATGCCGCTTGAAGTATTGGATCTCGCGCTCGTGCTTCTCGGCCTGCTCGCGCCTGGCGAAGGTGCCGAGGTTGCGGCGCTTGCCGGTCCTGGGGTCGGGCTTGCGCGAATACAGGCGGTACCCGCCGGCGGCGAGCTTGCGGATCATGCCAGCCTCCTGCGTCGGCTGAAGACGATCATCGCCAGCGGGATCGTGGTCAGCACCCCGACGGCCATGAGTGCCCAGCCGATGCCCTTGCGCTTGTCCTCGCTCAGCTTGTCGGCCAGCAGGAGGCCGACGCCGGCGCCAAGCATGCCGCGGGTTCCCGCGAGCAGGGCCAATTCCGGCATGAGAAGTTCGGTCGCGATCATGGCGTTCTCCATTGTCGGTGAACGCTTTCACGCGGCAATTGCCGTACCCGTCCCGGTGCTCAACCGGAAGCGGGTCGCGGCTACTCGATCAGCTGGTCCGCGCGCAAGACTAGCGACCGCGGCACGGAGAGGCCGAGCGCCTTCGCTGTCTTCAGGTTGATGACCAGCTCGAACTTCGCCGATTGCTCGATGGGCATCTCGGCGGGCTTGGCGCCCTTCAGGATGCGATGGACGAACGCTGCCGAGCGACGCCAACTGTCGAGCAGGTCGGCCCCGTACGACATGAGACCTCCCGATTCGACGAAGGTCCGGAGCGAGTACATCGCGGGCAGGCGATGGGCGGCCGCCAGATCCACGATCTGCTGCTTCTGACCGAAGATGCGACCGCCGCTGACGACCAGCAGCGCACGGGCACCGGCGGATGTTCCCGTCTTGAATGCGCGCTCGATGCTGGCGGCGTCGCTCACCTCGAGCGAAACGACCTTCCAGCCACGCGCCCGCGCGGCGACTTCGGCCGCCTGCCACGACGAGCGGCTTGTCGCTTCCCAGAGGGCGGCGACAGCTGCCGTCGGTGCCACCTCCTTCAGGATCTCGAGTCGCTTCGCAGTCGTGTCCACTGTCTGGATGCTGAGTCCGGTGATGTTGCCGCCGGGCTGCCCGAGGCTGCGCGCGAAGCCATCGCGCACCGGGTCGAGCGCCCCGCCGACCATCACGATCGGAATCGTCGACGTCGCCGCCATCACCGCGGGCAGGGTCGGTCCGGCGGCGACGATGACATCCGCCGGCAATCGCACCAGCTCGGTAGCGAGCGAAGCGTACTGTTCGGTCCGGCCATCCCCGCCGCGCGGGTCGGTCACGAAGTCCTTCCCGTACTCGTAGCCGAGTTCGCGCATGCCACGAAGAAAGGCGGCAACGGTCGCGTTGGAGGGGTTCGGCCCCTGCAATTCCGCCGTCGTGAAGCCAGAAGTGAGGATGCCGATCCGCACGACCTTCTGCGCGGGCTGCGCCCCGACCGGCCGCGAAGCGGAGAGCGCAGCCAGGCAGCCGATGAAGCCACGGCGATCCATCTGGACCGTGCCCGCGCTGCCCTGCCGCTCGACCTCGAGAAGGTTGCCCACCGCCGCCCGACGCCCACCAAGAAGTAGACGACGCCATTGTCGCTTCTCTCTTCGCCGCCTCCCCGACAGAGACGCCGAGGCGCCGCAAGGACACGCGTCCCTGCAACGCCTATCCGCAAGCGCCGATGTAGCCGCAGGTGGTGCAGAACTCGCAGCCGTCCTTGTGGATCAGCGTCGGGTTGGCGCATTCCGGGCAGCGCGCGCCGGCGATCGGCGCCGCGGCGCCGCCCGAGCGAGACCTCTCGCCCGGAATCTGCAGGATGCCCATCGCGTTGAGCGGAAAGCCCGCCGCATCGAGCACGCCGAGCATGGCGTAGCGATGAATCACCAGGCGCGCGATGTAGGCCACCGTCGACGGCCACAGCTGCTGGCGGCGTTCGCCCGGCACCGGCGCGAGAAACTGGCCGAGCGGCTCGCCGACGTTGAGGAGTTTGCGCAGCTTCATGCCGATCCAGGCCGGATCCAGCACCCGCATGTCGAGCGACAGCAGCCGGGCCAGGCCATCGAGCGCGCGCGGGTAGTTGCCCGAAAAGCCGATCGCGCACGGCCGCGTGACGAAGCCTTCGCCGGCGCCCGCGGCGGGCAGTTGCACCTCCTTCAGCGTCAGGGTGAACGACTCGCCGCTCGCCGGGTTGGACACATCCACCGCCCACGCCAGGGTGCCCGAGGTGCTGGTGCGCGGCTCGTCGCGGCTGAACATCGCGTCGACCACCGGCGTCGAGCCGCCCTCCTGCAGCGCGCCGAGCTGCTCGCAGCGCCAGCGGATCACCGCCGCGGTGGCCGCCACCACGCCGGGGAACAGGCGCGGCTCGCCGTGCGGCGGCATCGGCATCTCGAACGAGCGCTCTTCGGACACGGTTGCCAGCGCATCGAGCTTCAGGAGCAGCCAGGCGGCGTCATTGGCGCGCATGTCCATCGACAGCGTCTTGGCCAAGGCGGCCAGGCCGCGCGGCTGCTCGGCGCCGTTGACCCACACCTCGAACGGCAGGTTGCGCGCGAACAGGCCCGACTCCGGCCCCGCCTCGGCCGGCAACTCGCCGACGAACAGCGAGAACTCGCCGTGCGGGTACTGGACCATGTAGCTCCACGCCGGGTTGCCGCCGGGAAAGTCGGGGCGGCTCGGCCAGCGCAGCGACGCCAGCACTGGCGCCGGCAGGCGCTCGACGCGCAGACGCTGGTTGACGCCCTCGCCGGCCACCAGTTGCGGCGGCGCCGACTGCGCCGCCTCGACGCTCAGCACCGAACCCATCACCGCGTTCGGCCGGTAGGTGGCCAGCCCCTTGAGCCCCGACTTCCACGCGCCGAAGTACAGGCCCTGGAAATCGGCATACGGGTAGTCGGCCGGCACGTTGACCGTCTTGCTGATCGACGTGTCGATGAACGGCGCCACCGCCGCCACCATCGCGGCGTGGTCCTCGGCGCTCATCTCGAGCGCGGTGACGAAGGCCTCGGTGAGGGGCGTGGTCTCGCCCTTCAGGTGCCGGTACAGCCGCCAGGCGTGATCTTCGACGGCATATTCCTTGAGCGTGTTGTCGCGCTCGCGCTTGCGCCGCGTGTAGGTCCAGCTGAACGCCGGCTCGATGCCGTTGCTCGCGTTGTCGGCGAACGCCAGGCTGATGGTGCCGGTGGGGGCGATCGACAACAGGTGCGAGTTGCGGATGCCCTGGGCGCGGACCTTGTCCTTCAGTGCCTGCGGCAGGCGCGAAGCGAAGCTGCCCCGCGACAGGTAGAGGTCGGCGTTGAACAGCGGGAACGCGCCGCGCTCGCGTGCCAGGTCGGCCGACGCGTCGTAGGCGGCGTCGCGCATCACTTCGGCGATGCGCGACGCCTCGGCACGCGCGGCTTCGGTGTCGTAGCGCAGCCCGAGCATCACCAGCGCGTCGCCGAGGCCGGTGAATCCGAGGCCGATGCGCCGCTTGGCGCGGGCTTCGTCGTGCTGCTGCGGCAGCGGCCACACGGTCGAATCGAGCACGTTGTCGAGCATGCGCACCGCGACCTTCACGACATCGCCGAAGGCGTCGTCGCGAAAGCGCGCGCCGGGCTCGAACGGCGACTCGATGAAGAACGTGAGATCGATCGAGCCGAGACAGCAGCAGCCGTAGGCGGGCAAGGGCTGCTCGCCGCAGGGGTTGGTGGAATCGATGCGCTCGCAGTAGCCGAGGTTGTTGTCGGCGTTGATGCGGTCGATGAACAGCACGCCCGGCTCGGCGTGGTCGTAGGTCGAGCGCATGATCCGGTCCCACAGCTCGCGAGCGCGCGGGCGCCGATAGACCCACAGGCCGTCGTCCGGGCGGCGCGCCGCGCCGGCCGCCTTTTGCACCGCGCCCGGCTCGGCACGGTGCACGAGCTCGATCTCGCGGTCTTCCTCGACGGCGCGCATGAAGGTGTCGGTCACGCCGACCGAGATGTTGAAGTTGGTGAGCTCGCCGCCGTCCTTGGCGCCGATGAACTCCTCGATGTC
>DATCGH010000206.1:0-2489 GCA_036509055.1 Caldimonas sp. | reverse complement strand
GTCTTGCCGCCGACATCGGTGACGAAGCCGAGGAAGAGCCCGCCCTTCCACTGCAGCATGTCGGCCGGCGAGATGTCGTTGGCCACCAGCACCAGCGGATCGGCATCGGCGTCCTCCTGGGCGCGAGCGTCCCGGGCCGCCAGCGGCGAGGCGCCGTCGCCGCCGCTCGCCAGCACGCCGAGCAGCCGCTCGACCACCTGCTCGAGGTCGGCCTTGCGCTCGCGCAGGTACTCGTCTTCCATCTCGTCGAACTGGCGCGCCAGCACCTCGAGCTGGGCCGAGAGCGCCCATTCGGCGTTGTAGTGGCGCTCGCGGATCCAGTGCTTGGTCGCGCCGGTCAGCGTCTCGTCGTGGAGCAGCATCAGGTGGACGTCGAGCAGGGCCGAGAGCTCGGCCGGCGCTTCCGGCGGCAGGTCGAGCTTCATCGCCGTGAGGCCGTCGGCGACCGCGTCGCGCGCCGCCCGCAGGCGCTCGATCTCGGATTCGACCTGGTCGTCGCCCACGTAGTAGTGCGCGACGTCGATCCGGCTCGAGGCGACGAGCACCGCCCGCCCGATCGCGATGCCTCGGGAAACCGGCAAGCCGAAGAGCTGGAAGGTCATTGCGACCGATCCTAGCAGCGCGCTGCCGCGCTGCGGCTACTGTCCTTCGCCGAACTTGTCGTCGATCAAGGCGACGATCGCGGCCATGGCCTGGGCCTCGTCCTCGCCCTCGGTCTCGATCTCGACCTCGGTACCGATGCCCGCGGCCAGCATCATCACGCCCATGATGCTCTTGGCGTTGACGCGTCGGCCGTTGCGGGCGAGGAAGATCTCGCTGCGAAAGCCGCCGGCCAGCTTGGTGAGCTTGGCCGATGCCCGCGCGTGCAGGCCGAGCTTGTTATTGATCCTGGTGGTCGCCTTGATCACTGCCTCGCGCTTTCAGGGTCTGGTTCTGGGGTCGGGAAGTGGCCACCGGCATCACACCCTGGGTTGCGCCCGCCACCGCCCGCGCGACGGCCGCATCGATCGTGTCGTTGCTGTAGCAGAGCGTGCGCCAGAGCATCGGCACGTTGACGCCGGCGACGACCTTGACCTGGACCCCGTCGGCGAGCCGCTGGGCGATGTTGCAGGGCGTGGCGCCGAACACGTCGGTGAGGATCAGCGCCTCGGGATTGCGCACCTGCTCCAGCATCGCCCGAGCCTGCGCCTCGGTCTCCTCGACCGGAAGCTCAGCCAGGACGTCGAGCGCGGCGAGCTGCCGGGCGCAGTCGGGGAAGGCATGCTCGGCAACGGCCTTCAGCGACGACGCGAGCGGCGCGTGGGCAATGATCAGGAGTCCGGGCATGTCGGCGCATTATCGGCAGTTGGCTACTTAACGAGGGGCCGGCCCCTTCGGTAGACGCTCACGGCGTGAGCTGGATCGCGCCGAAGAAGCTCCGGACGGCGTCTTCGGGCAGGGCCTCGCCGATCGCCGCCGCCTGGTAGATGCGGACGCCGTGGACGAAGAACGCCGCATGGAGGGTGACCGGGCGGCCGTCCGGCAGACGCCCCTGCACATGGAGCAGCGCGCTCGACGGGTTCGGCGTGGCCCCCGGCGGCGTGAACGGCTCGGCGAGCGCCGTGCCGCCGATGTTGGCGGCGACGCTCGCCTTCAGGGCGGCCAGCAGCGGCTCGACCCGGGTCGGCTCGGCGCCATCGACGACGGCGAGCGAGAAGGTCGAGCCGGCCGCATCGCAGGAGTGCTGCTGCATCCGCAGGTCGACACCGGCGACGCGCACGCTGCGCTCGTGCTTGTCCAGGCGGCAGGGGAAGAGCGCGGTCACGCCGGTGCCCTCGGGCCGCACCTCGCGCCAGTCGAGCGCGGGCGAGCAGGCGACGAGCGCGGCCGGCAGCCAAAGGATCGGCAGGGCCCGGTTGCGCCAGCCGGATGCGAGGCTCATCGCCTCGATTATCCCGATGCCTTCGTGCCGGGTGGGACGCCCACAATCGGTCGATGGCCGACCCCCGAGACCCCTCCCCGCCGCCCGCGGGTCCGCCGACACCGCAGGCGCTCGCCGGCGTGCGCGTGCTCGACCTGTCGCGGGTTCTCGCCGGACCGTGGTGCACCCAGGTCCTCGCCGACCTCGGCGCCGACGTCATCAAGGTCGAGCGCCCGCCCGGCGACGACCATCCCGGCGGCGACGACACCCGCGGCTGGGGCCCGCCCTTCCTCAAGGACAGCCAAGGCCGCGAAACCGCCGAGGCCGCCTACTACCTCGGCACCAACCGCAACAAACGCTCGATCACGATCGACCTGGCCACGCCCGAAGGCGCGGCGCTGGTGCGGACGATGGCGATGCGCTCGGATGTCCTGGTCGAGAACTTCAAGGTCGGCGACATGGCCCGCCACGGCCTCGACGCGGCCTCGCTGCTCGCGCTCAACCCGCGCCTGGTCTACTGCTCGATCACCGGCTTCGGCCAGACCGGCCCCTACCGCGACCGCGCCGGCTACGACTACGCGATCCAGGG
>DATCGH010000205.1:0-7939 GCA_036509055.1 Caldimonas sp. | reverse complement strand
CGGGTTGTAGAAGCCGACGCGCTCGATGAAGCGCCCGTCGCGACGCAGGCGCGAGTCGGCGACGACGATGTTGAAGAAGGGGCGCTTCTTCGCGCCGCCACGTGCAAGCCGGATCACGACCATGATGGATTCCTGTGGATGACGGGACGTATCCCGCGAAAAACCAAGCATTATAAACTTCCCCGATGTTCTCGTCCTGCCGGTCCGTGCCGTGAGCGAAATCGTGGTCCGGCCGAGCACGGCCGCCGACGTCGAGGCGATCACCCGAATCTACGCCTGGCACGTGCTGAACGGCACCGGCACCTTCGAGATCGAGCCGCCCGACCGGCTCGAGATCGAGCGCCGCCGGGCCGACGTCCTCGCCAAGGGTTGGCCCTGGCTCGTGCTCGAAAGCGCCGGCGCGGTCGCCGGCTACGCCTACGCCGGCCCGTTCCGGCCGCGGCCGGCCTACCGCTTCTGCGTCGAGGATTCGGTCTACCTGGCGCCGGAGAGCGTCGGCCGCGGGTTCGGGCGGCTTCTCCTGGCCGAGCTCCTCGCCCATTGCGAAGCCGCCGGCGCGCGGCAGATGCTGGCGGTGATCGGCGATTCCGCCAACGCCGCGTCGATCGGCGTGCATCGCGCCCTCGGCTTCGCTCCCGCCGGGACGCTCCGCGCCGCGGGCTGGAAGTTCGATCGCTGGCTGGACGTCGTGATCATGCAGAAGGCCCTGGGGCCGGGCGACGCCACCCCGGGTCCGGCCGCGTGAGCCCCTTACGGCGCGAGCGCTCCAAGGCGGTCGCGACCTGGCTCGCCGTGCTCGGCGGCCCCCTCGGGCTGCATCGCTTCTACCTGCACGGAGCGGGCGACGTCTGGGCGTGGCTCCATCCCTGGCCGACGCTGGTCGGCGCCTATGGCTTCTGGCGCCTTCGCCAGTTCGGCCTCGACGACCTGCCCGGCAGCCGGCTCGTTCCCCTGCTCGGCGCGATGCTCGCCGTGAGCATGCTGGCGGCCATCGTCTGCGGCCTGACGCCCGCCGAGCGCTGGCGAGCCCGTTTCGGCGAGCGCGGCGCCGGCAGCGGCTGGACGACCGTGATCGGCGTCGTCGTCGCCCTCGCCGTCGGTGCGACCGCGACCATGGCGACGATCGCCTACACCGCCCAGCGCTACTTCGAGCTGCGCGCGCCCTGAGCGGCCAAGGCCGGCAGCGGACCTAGGGGATCAGCCAGACGCCGAGCGCGTAGAACACGGCGGCGACGAAGGCGGAGGCGGGGATGGTGAAGATCCAGGCCCAGACGATGTTGCCGGCCAGCCCCCAGCGCACCGTGGCGGCGCGCCGCACCGAGCCGACGCCGACGATCGCCCCGGTGATGGTGTGCGTGGTCGACACCGGAATGCCGAGCGCGGTGGCGAGGAACAGGGTGATCGCGCCGCCGGTCTCGGCGCAGAAGCCGCCCACGGGCTTGAGCTTGGTGATGCGCTGCCCCATGGTCTTGACGATCCGCCAGCCGCCGAACATCGTCCCCAGGCCGATGGCGATGTAGCAGCACCAGATCACCCAGCTCGGCGGCATGGCGGCGTTCGCCTCGGCGTAGCCCGAGGCGATCAGCAGCATCCAGATGATGCCGATCGTCTTCTGCGCATCGTTGCCGCCGTGCCCGAGGCTGTAGAGCCCGGCCGAGACCAGCTGCATGCGGCGGAACAGGTTGTCGACCCGGAGCGGCGAGGCGCGGCGGAAGACGTTGGCCACCCCCACCATCAGCAGCGCGCCGAGGAGGAAGCCGAGCACCGGCGAGACGAAGATGAAGAGCACCGTCTTGCCCACGCCCGAGGCGATCAGCGGGCCGGTACCCGACTTGGCGATGACCGCGCCGACGATGCCGCCGATCAGGGCATGCGACGAGCTCGACGGAATGCCGTACCACCAGGTGACACCGTTCCAGACGATCGCGCCGATCAGGGCGCCGAAGACGACGTGATGGTCGACGCCCCCCGGCTCGACGATGCCCTTGCCGATGGTCGCCGCCACGCTCAGGTGGAAGACGAAGATCGCGACGACGTTGAAGAAGGCAGCGAAGACGATCGCCTGCTGCGGCTTCAGCACGCCGGTGGAGACCACGGTCGCGATCGAGTTCGCGGCGTCGTGAAAGCCGTTCATGAAGTCGAACGCGACCGCCAGCACGACCAGCAGCGCCACCACGCCGAACGAGATCTCGGCCGTGTTCATCGCCGGCGCGACAGGGCCCTGCCCCGATCAACGATCACGAGTTCTCGAGGACGATGCCCTCGATCAGGTTGGCGACGTCCTCGCAGCGGTCGGAGATCGATTCGAGCAGCTCGTAGACGGCCTTGAGCTTGATCACCTGGCGCACGTCCTTCTCCTCGCGGAACAGGCGCGACATCGCCGAGCGCATCACCCGGTCGGCGTCGGACTCGAGCTGATCGATCTCCTCGCAGGTCTTGAGCGCCGCCTGGGCGACCTCGGGCTGGCTGATCCGGGGAAGGAGCGACACCGCGTGCTGCACCCGCTCGCAGCAGCGCGCGCTCATGTCGCCCAGGCGCAGGATGTCCTCGTTCATCGCTTGCACGTCGTAGAGCGACATCGTCTCGCTCGCGTCCTGGAGCAGGTCGAGGACGTCGTCCATGGCGTTGATCAGTCCGTGGATCTGCTCGCGGTCGATCGGCGTGATGAAGGTCTTGTGCAGCAGGCGGTTCACCTCGGCGGTGATCCGGTCGGCCTGGCGCTCGGCGGTGCCGACCTCGCCGGTGTGCTTGTCGCGCAGGTCGGCGTCGGCGTAGTGCTGGATGAGGCGGATGAAGGCGCGGGCGCCTTCGGCGATGTGGCTGCCGTGCTGGTTGAACAGCTCGAAGAAATTTCCCTCGCGCGGCAAGAGCTTGCCGAAAACCATTCCTTCTCCCCTTGTTGCCCGCCGAGTTTACGGGCGGGGTCACCGATCACAATCGCGCCTGCCATGACCGACCGATCCGCCGACCGAACCACCCCGCTCCTGACCGTCGAGGGGCTGGAGTGCCGGCGCGGCGAGCGCACGCTGTTCAGCGGCCTCGGCTTTCGCCTCGAGCCCGGCGCGATCGTCTGGGTCCGCGGCGCCAACGGCCAGGGCAAGACGACGCTGCTGCGCACCCTCGCCGGCCTGTCGCGTCCGGAAGCGGGGAGGCTCGCCTGGCGCGAGCCGCAGCCGGTCGGCCGGGCGCTCTACCTGGCCCATGCCAATGCGCTCAAGGAGGAGCTGAGCGCCGCCGAATCGCTGCGCTTCCTGCGCGAGCTCGACGGCGGCACGACCCGCATGGCCGAGCTCGACGCCGCCCTCGCGCGCGTCGGCATGGCGAGCCGCAAGACCGCACCCGTCCGCACCCTGTCCCAGGGTCAGCGCCGCCGGGTCGCCCTGGCGCGCCTGGCCCTGCCGGGCACCGCCGCCCTCTGGCTCCTTGACGAGCCGTTCGATGCCCTCGATGCCGGCGGCGTCGAGATCCTGAACGCCTTGCTCGTCGGGCACGCGCGCAGCGGCGGCGGCGTGGTGCTCACCAGCCATCTGCCGTTGACGATCGCCGAGCCGCGGCCGACGACGATTTCGCTCGACGCGATGGCCAGCGCATGAGCCCGACGGGCCGCCCCAAGGGCGAATACCGGAGTGCGCAGCACGAAGGTACCCGAATGAGCGGCCCGTTCGCCGCCGTCGTCGCCCGCGACCTGCGCCTGGCCGCGCGCCGGCGCGCCGACGCGCTGCTGCCGATCGCCTTCTTCACGGTCGCGATCAGCCTGTTCCCGCTCGGCGTCGGGCCCGAGCCGCAGACCCTCAGGCAGATCGCCCCCGGTGTCGTCTGGGTGGCGGCGCTGCTTGCGGCGATGCTGTCGGTCACCCAGCTCTATGCCGGCGACCTGGCCGACGGCTCGCTCGAGCAGATGCTCGTGGCCAGCGGCCCCGGCATGCTCGACAAGCTCGGCCTGGTGCTGGCCAAGGCCGCGGCGCACTGGCTCGTGACCGGCCTGCCGCTGGTGATCGTCGCGCCCCTCTTCGGCCTGATGTTCGACATGCGCGGCGAGGCGATCGGCGCCCTCGTCCTCACCCTCGGCCTCGGCACGCCGGTGCTCAGCCTGCTCGGCGGCCTGGGCGCGGCGCTGACGCTCGGCCTGCGCAGCGGCGCCGCCTTGCTGATCCTGCTGATCGTGCCGCTCTGCATCCCGGCGCTGATCTTCGGCGCCGGGGCGGTGGCGGCGATCGACGCCGGCCAGTCGGCGCGCGGCCACTATTCGCTGCTCGGCGCCTTTCTCATCTTCACCGCCCTGATCGCCCCGCCCGCCACCGCCGCGGCGCTGCGCATCGCCACCGAATGATCGTTGTCAAACCGGCCTTCTCGGCAAGCGGGACAATCGACCTTTCCCGCCCATGAGCACGTCGTCGTTCCGCTTCTTCCAGTTCGCCGCCCCGGCCCGCTTCTACGGCCTGGCCGGCGCGCTGATCCCCTGGTGCTGGGCGGCTTTCGCCGCGCTCGCCGCCATCGGCCTGTGGATCGGCTTCTTCGTCGCCCCGACCGACGCGACCCAGGGCGATGCCTATCGGATCATATTCATCCACGTCCCCGCGGCGTGGATGTCGATGCTGCTCTACCTGGTGATGGCCTTCTGGGCGGCGATCGGCTGGGCCTTCAATGCCCGGCTGGCGTCGATGACGGCGCGGGCGATCGCGCCGACCGGGGCGCTGTTCACCTTCCTCGCGCTCTGGACCGGTGCGCTCTGGGGCAAGCCGACCTGGGGCACCTGGTGGGTCTGGGACGCGCGGCTCACCTCCGAGCTGATCCTGCTGTTCCTCTACGCCGGCTTTCTCTCGCTGGTCTCGGCGATCGACGACCCGCGCCGCGCCGACCGCGCCGGCGCCCTGCTGGCGATCGTCGGCAGCATCAACGTGCCGATCATCTACTTCTCGGTGAAGTGGTGGAACACGCTGCACCAGGGTGCGACCATCAGCGCCACGGCCGCGCCGAAAATGGCAAGTACGATGCTGACTGCCATGCTCCTCATGACCCTGGCCTTCTGGGCCTACGCCTTCGCCGTCGTCTTCACCCGGGCACGGGCGATCGTCCTCGAGCGCGACCGGCACGCCGGCTGGGCGCAGGCGAGCGTGCGCCCGGCCCCGTCCGCGCCCGCACCGGGAATGCAGACATGATCTGGAACAGCGCCGCCGAGTTCTTCGCCATGGGCGGCTACGGCCTCTACGTCTGGGGCGCGTACGCGGTGACGCTGCTCTGCCTGGCGATCGAGCCGGTGCTCGCGCTGCAGCGCCATCGCGCCGCCCGCCGTGCCCTCGCCGCCGAAGGAGATGCACCATGAAACCGCGTCACAAGCGCCTGGCGATCGCCGGCGGCGTGGTCGCCGCGGTCGGCGCCGCGGCGGCGCTGGTCCTCAACGCCTTCCAGAGCAATCTGGTGTTCTTCTACTCGCCGTCGCAGATCGCGGCGCACGAGGCGCCGACGGCGCGAACCTTCCGCCTCGGCGGCATGGTGGTCGAAGGCACGGTCAAGCGCGACGGCACCCGGGTGAGCTTCGTCGTCACCGACACGGCGCAGTCGGTCCCGGTGCGCTACGAAGGCATCCTTCCCGACCTGTTCAAGGAAGGCAAGGGCGTGGTCGCCCAGGGCCAGCTCCAGGACGGCGTGTTCGTCGCCCGCGAGGTGCTCGCCAAGCACGACGAGAACTACATGCCGCCCGAGGCCGCCGAGGCCCTGAAGCGCGCCCAGAAGGGCAACCCCAAGCTCGCCGAGACGCTCTCGGCCGAGCCGATCCGGAAAGTGAACCCATGATTCCCGAGCTCGGCCATTTCCTGCTCTGGCTCGCGCTCGGCGTCGCTGCCGTGCTCGGCACCCTACCGCTCGTCGGCGCCGGCAGGAACCGAGCCGACTGGATGGCGCTCGCCCGGCCGTCGGCGGCGATCCTGTTCGCGCTCGTCGCCCTCGCCTTCGTCTGCCTCGCGCTCGCCTTCGTCGGCAACGATTTCTCGGTGCTCTACGTCGCCACCAACTCGAACCGCTCGCTGCCGACCCACTACCGCTTCGCCGCGGTCTGGGGCGGCCACGAGGGCTCGATGCTGCTGTGGACGCTGATGCTCGCCGTCTGGACCGTGGCCGTCGCCCGCTTCAGCGCCCACCTGCCCGACAAGGTGACGGCCCGCATCCTCGCGGTGATGGGCTGGCTGTCGTTCGGCTTCCTGCTGTTCATGCTGATGACCTCGAACCCGTTCGACCGGCTGGTGCCGACGCCGGCCAACGGCCGCGACCTGAACCCCCTGCTCCAGGACCCGGGCATGGTGATCCATCCGCCCATGCTGTACATGGGCTACGTCGGCCTCTCGGTGGCGTTCTCGTTCGCCGTGGCGGCACTGATCGGCGGCAACCTCGACGCCACCTGGGCGCGCTGGACCCGCCCCTGGACCACCGCCGCCTGGATCTTCCTCACCATCGGCATCGCCCTCGGCAGCGGCTGGGCCTACTACGAGCTCGGCTGGGGCGGCTGGTGGTTCTGGGATCCGGTCGAGAACGCGTCGTTCATGCCGTGGCTGGTCGCCACCGCGCTGATCCACTCGCTCGCCGTCACCGAGAAGCGCAACAGCTTCAAGTCGTGGACCGTGCTGCTGGCGATCCTCGCGTTCTCGCTCTCGCTGCTCGGCACCTTCCTGGTCCGCTCGGGCGTGCTCTCCTCGGTCCACGCCTTCGCCACCGATCCGCGGCGCGGCCTCTTCATCCTCGCCTTCCTGGTGATCGTGATCGGCGCGTCGCTCGCGCTCTACGCCTGGCGCGCGCCCAGCGTCGGCATCGGCGCCCGCTTCGCCCTGCTCTCGCGCGAGACCCTGCTCCTCGGCAACAACGTGCTTCTGGTCGTCGCCTGCGGGGCGGTATTGCTCGGCACGCTCTATCCGCTCGCGCTCGACGCCCTCGGCATGGGCAAGATCTCGGTCGGCCCGCCCTACTTCGACACCGTGTTCGTGCCGCTGCTGACGCCGCTCGTCTTCCTCATGGGCATCGGCCCGCTGGCGCGCTGGAAGGAGACCGAGCTGCCCGACCTCGCCTCGCGCCTCAAGTGGGCAGCGGGTGCCGCGGTCGTCGCCGCGCTGCTCACGATGTGGCTGCGCGGCGGCATCGGCCTCGTCGGCCTGGTCGGCCTGCTGATGGCATTCTGGATCGTCGGCTCGATCGCCACCGACCTGGTCGAGCGGCTCCGACCGGTCGGCGGCGTCCGCACCGGCCTCCTGCACCGCGCCCGGCTGATCCCGCGCTCGATCGCCGGCATGCAGCTGGCGCATCTCGGCGTCGCCGTCTTCATCCTCGGCGTGACGCTGGTGAAGACCGGCGAGGTCGAGCGCGACGTCCGGATGCAGGTCGGCGACACGACGACGATCGGCGACCTGGTGTTCGCCTTCGGCGGCGTGCGCGAGGTGCAGGGGCCGAACTACCGGGCCGCCCGCGGCACGATCACCGTCACCGACAAGGGCCGGCCGGTCGTCACGCTGCATCCGGAGAAGCGCGTCTACCCGGCGACCCAGTCGACCATGACCGAGGCCGACATCGACGTCGGCCTCTTCCGCGACCTCTACGTCTCGCTCGGCGAGCCGGTCGAAGGCGGAGCGTGGATCGTGCGCGTGTACGTCAAGCCCTTCGTCGACTGGATCTGGGGCGGCTGCCTGGTGATGGCGCTCGGCGGCCTGCTCGCCGCGAGCGACAGGCGCTATCGCGCGAAAGTGCGGCGCCCGGCCGAAGCGACGACGAGCGTGGCGAGCGCGGCATGAAGCGGTTCTGGTTCCTGATTCCCCTGGCCGCCTTCCTGGCCCTGGCGGTGGTGCTCGCGGTCGGGCTCAAGCTCGACCCGCGCGAAGTGCCGTCGCCGCTGGTCGACAAGCCCGCACCGGCGTTCGCGCTGACGCGGCTCGACGATGCGTCGCGCACGATCCGCCGC
>DATCGH010000204.1:0-3856 GCA_036509055.1 Caldimonas sp. | reverse complement strand
GCCGCTCGGCCAGGGCCTGACCAACGCGGTCGGCATGGCGCTCGCGGAAAAGGTGCTCGCCGCCGAGTTCAATCGCCACGGGCACGCGATCGTCGACCATCACACCTATGTCTTCATCGGCGACGGCTGCCTGATGGAAGGGATCAGCCACGAGGCTTCGGCTCTCGCCGGCGCCTGGAAGCTGAACAAGCTGGTCGCCATCTACGACGACAACGGCATCTCGATCGACGGCGCGGTCGCGCCCTGGTTCATCGACGACACGCCCAAGCGCTTCGCGGCCTACGGCTGGAACGTGATCGCCGATGTCGACGGCCATGACGTCGACGCGGTCGACGCGGCGATCGCCCGGGCGCGGCAGTCGACCGACCGGCCGACGATCGTCTGCTGCAAGACCACCATCGGCAAAGGCTCGCCGAACCGCGGCGGCACCGCCAAGGCGCACGGCGAGGCGCTCGGCGCCGACGAGATCAAGCTCACCCGCGCCGCCCTCGGCTGGGGGCACGAAGCCTTCGTCGTGCCCGACGAGGCCTACGCGCATTGGGACGCGCGCCGAAGCGGCGCCGCTTTCGAGTCGGCCTGGCAGGAGGCCTTCACCGCCTACGCTGCGGCCCACCCCGAGCTGGCCGCGGAGTACACCCGTCGCATGGCCGGCGAGCTTCCGACCGACTGGTGGAAGACGGTGCAGGCGGCCGCGGTCGCGACCCACGCCAAGGCCGAGACCGTCGCCAGCCGCAAGGCGAGCCAGCTCGCGCTCGAGGTGTTCACCGCGGCGCTGCCGGAGCTGCTCGGCGGCAGCGCCGACCTCACCGGGTCGAACCTCACCAACACCAAGAGCACGCCGGCGCTGCGCTTCGAGCTCGACGGCTCGCCCAAGCGCGACGAGAACGGCCGGGCCGGGCGGCACATCAACTACGGCGTGCGCGAGTTCGGCATGGCCGCGGTGATGAACGGCGTCGCCCTGCACGGCGGCCTCATTCCCTACGGCGGCACCTTCCTCACCTTCAGCGACTACAGCCGCAACGCCATCCGGATGGCGGCGCTGATGAAGCAGCGCGTGATCCACGTCTTCACCCACGACTCGATCGGCTTGGGCGAGGACGGGCCGACGCACCAGTCGGTCGAGCACGCGGCATCGCTGCGCCTGATTCCCAACCTCGACGTCTGGCGTCCCTGCGACACGCTCGAGACCCTGGCGGCCTGGGCCGCTGCGGTCGGCCGGCGCGAGGGCCCGACGGCGCTGCTGCTCTCGCGCCAGAACCTGCCCTATGCGCCCAAGCCGGGGTTCGACGCCGCCCGGCCCGATGGCGCGCTCGGCGAGATCGCCAAGGGCGCGTACGTGCTCGCCGAGCCGGCCGAGGTCGGCCTGCACGGCAAGGCGAAGGCGGTGCTGATCGCCACCGGCTCGGAAGTGCAGCTCGCGCTCAACGCCCAGCAGATGCTGGCCCGGCCGGAGAATGGCGGGATCGCGGTGCGCGTGGTGTCGATGCCTTCGACGACGGTGTTCGACCGGCAGGACCGCGCCTACAAGGAGTCGGTGCTGCCCCGAGGCGTGCCGCGCATCGCGGTCGAGATGGGCGTGACCGACGGCTGGTGGAAGTACGGCTGCGCCGCGGTGATCGGCATCGACCGGTACGGCGAGTCGGCGCCGGGGCCGGTGCTGTTCAAGCATTTCGGGTTCACGGCGGAGAACGTCGTGGCCACGGTTCGGGCGGCGCTCGCCGCGTGATCTTTTTTCATCTCTGGAGAATCCTTCCATGACCATCAAGATCGGCATCAACGGCTTCGGCCGCATCGGGCGCATGGTGTTTCGCGCCGCCGTGCAGAACTTCAAGGACGTGGAGGTCGTCGCCATCAACGACCTGCTCGAGCCGGACTACCTCGCCTACATGCTGAAGTACGACTCGGTGCACGGCCGCTTCAAGGGCGAGGTGACGGTCGACGGCAACACGCTCGTCGTCGACGGCAAGCGGATCCGCCTGACGCAGGAGAAGGATCCGGCCGCCCTCAAGTGGGACCAGGCGGGCGCCGAGGTCGTGATCGAGTCGACCGGCCTCTTCCTCACCAAGGAGACGGCGCAAAAGCACATCGACGCCGGGGCGAAGAAGGTCGTCCTGTCCGCGCCCTCGAAGGACGACACGCCGATGTTCGTCTTCGGCGTCAACGACAAGAGCTACAAGGGCGAGGCGATCATCTCGAACGCCTCATGCACCACCAACTGCCTGGCGCCCGTGGCGAAGGTGCTGCACGACAAGTGGGGCATCAAGCGCGGGCTCATGACCACAGTGCACGCGACGACGGCGACGCAGAAGACGGTCGACGGCCCGAGCAACAAGGACTGGCGCGGCGGCCGCGGCATCCTCGAGAACATCATCCCGTCGTCGACCGGCGCGGCCAAGGCGGTCGGCGTGGTCATCCCCGAGCTCAACAAGAAGCTCACCGGCATGTCGTTCCGCGTGCCGACCTCCGACGTCTCGGTGATCGACCTGACGGTCGAGCTGCTCAAGGAGGCGAGCTACAAGGACATCTGCGCCGAGATGAAAGCGCAATCGCAGGGCGCGTTGAAGGGCGTGCTCGGCTACACCGAGGACAAGGTGGTCTCGACCGATTTCCGCGGCGAGGCGATGACGTCGGTGTTCGACGCCGAGGCCGGCATCGCGCTGGACGGCACCTTCGTCAAGGTCGTGGCCTGGTACGACAACGAGTGGGGTTACTCGAACAAGACGCTGGAGATGGCGCGCGTCGTCGCCCGCTTCGGCGCTTGAACACGGGCGGCCCGCGGCGCATCAGCGAAAAGAGCCCCCGCGGGGGCTCTTTGTCTTGGCGCCGACGCGCGATCGCGAACGCCGCAAGCGCCTAGGCTCGCAGCGCCACCTTGCCCTCGTTGGCGGCTTCGGCCGCATGGACCCGGATGTCCGCCTCGGCGGATGCGATGGCATGGGCCTTCGCCGCGTCGCCCATGGCAACGCCCTCGGCGCGCACGAAGCGCACATCGGTGATGCCGAAGAAGCCGAACACCGCCGTCAGGTAGGACTCCTGATGGTCCAGGAAGGCCAGCGCCGGGTTGGCCGAATAGGCGCCGCCGCGCGAGGACACGACGATCACCGTCTTGCCGGCGGCCAGGCCCACGGGACCCTGGTCGGTGTACTTGAAGGTGCGGCCGGCCTGCGCCACTCGGTCGATCCAGGCCTTGAGCTGGCTGGGGATCGAGAAGTTGTACATCGGCGCGCCCACCACCACCACGTCGGCCGCCAGGAACTGGCTGAGGAGCTGCTCGGTGCGGGCGTTCTCGCGCTTCTGGACGGGCGTCAGCGCGTCGGCATCGAGCCCCAGGCGAAAGCCCAGCGAGTCCATGTTCAGGTGCGACGGGGCATCGGCCGCCAGGTCCAGATATTCGACCGTCGTGCCGGGGTGGCTGTCCTGCCACTGGGCGACGGTACGGCGGGTCAGCTCACGCGAAACGGACTGGGCGCCGAGCGGGCTGGAATCGATGTGCAGCAGTTTCAAGGTCTTCTCCCGGATCGAGCGGCCGCGGTGCGGCCGTGTGGAGAGAGTGTGACTTTGAATCAATCTCTTGATAAGCCGGCTATTACGAGATAGATTGTTCTACCAGTAGAACGATCATGCAGGACCTCAACGACATGCTCTTCTTCGCCGAGGTCGTGGACCGCGGCGGTTTCGCCGCGGCCGGCCGAGCGCTGAACGTGCCCAAGTCCCGGTTGTCGCGCCGGGTCGCCGATCTGGAATCGCGACTGGGCGTGCGCCTGCTCCAGCGCACGACGAGGAAGCTCTCGCTGACGCAGGCCGGCGAGATCTACCACCGCTACTGCGTGGCCATGCGCGAGCAGGCCGAGGCGGC
>DATCGH010000203.1:0-2502 GCA_036509055.1 Caldimonas sp. | reverse complement strand
CCCCGCGGCCCGCGCCCCCGCGCCTTCGCCTACCGACCTTCGAGCGGCTGGGTCACGACTGACGACGAACGACGAACGCCCAGGTCAATGAACGACGAGCACCGGCAGCTTCGTGTGCTTCAGCACGTCGTCCGTCTCGCTGCCGAGGAAGAGCGAGGCGAGGCCGCTCCGCCCGTGCGAGCCCATGACGATCAGGTCGCAGCCGTTCTTCTGCGCGTAGTCGATGATCGCCTCCCAGGGCTGCATGCCTTCGATGGTCGAGGCCCGGCAGGTCACGCCGGCGGCGTCGCAGGCGTCGATCACGGTGCGGACGTGGCGCGCTGCCGAGCGCTCCTGGGCGTCGAAGAATTCCTGCGGCGGGGTCGGCTGCATCTCCGCCACGGCGCCGTAGGGGAAGGGCTCCTTGACGCAGAGCGTGTGCACTTCGGCGCCGAGCGCCTTGGCCAGGCTGACGCCGGCGGCGACTGCACGGCCGGTGAGCTCGGACCCGTCCGTGGGGACCAGGATTCGCTGATACATGGCGGGACTCCCAGTGGCTGCGGCGCGATCTTCGCATCGCCGCGCGCCCGAGTCGATGGGGGTTCTGGAGGCCCTAGCCCCTGGCGATCGGCCGCGCCGGATCGGCCGACCACTCGCTCCACGAGCCCGGGTAGAGCAGCGAGCCGAGGAGGCCGGCGTGCTCCATCGCCAGCAGGTTGTGGCAGGCGGTGACGCCCGAGCCGCAGGAATGGATCACCTCGCCGGGCTGGCGGCTGCCGAGCAGCGCCTTGAGCTCCTCGCGCAGCACCCCGGCCGGCTTGAACAGGCCGCCGGGCAGGAGGTTCTCCGCGTGGAAGCGATTGAAGGCGCCGGGAATGCGGCCGGCGACCGGATCGATCGGCTCCTTCTCGCCGCGAAAGCGCTCGGCGGAGCGGGCGTCGAGCACCATCGCCCGGCCAAGGCCCCGGCTCAGGTCGTCGACCTCGATGCTGCCGACGAGCGAGGGCCGGTCGGGATAGGCCGGAGCGTCCGCAATGCGCGCCACCGGCTCCGTCGACGGCGTGCCGCCGGCCGCGACCCAGGCCTTGTAGCCGCCGTCGAGCACGGCGACGCCGGCATGGCCCAGCCAGCGCAGCATCCACCAGAGGCGCGCGGCGTACATGCCGCCGTTGCGGTCGAGCGCCACCACCTGGGTCGCCGGGGTCACGCCGAGTTCGCCGGCGGTGCGGGCGAAGGCGGCGCGGTCGGGCAGCGGATGGCGGCCGTTACGGCCGGTCTTTTCGGCGCACAGGTCGCGGTCGAGGTGGACGTAGCGCGAGCCCGGCACGTGGCCGGCGGCATAGGCCGCAACGCCCGCGGCGAGGTTGCCGAGCTCGAAGCTGGCGTCGAGGACGAGGGGCGGGTTCGGGCCGGCCTGCAGGGCGCGCAGCGCGTCGACGCCGATCAGGGTGGTGAAGGCGGTGGGAGGGCTCATACGGTGTTCGGCGAATCGGCGATCTCGGCGATGCGCGGGTTGCGGCTGCGCAGCAGCGTCGCCGACAGGCCCGCGCCGGCGATCAGGAGCATGCCTGCGATCGCGATCGCCGTCACCTTGTCGTCGAACAGGAGCACGCCGTAGGCGAACGACCAGGCGATGCCGAGGTACTGCAGGCTGGCGTTGACCAGCGTGCGGCCGGTGGCGTAGGCCCGGGTCAGCATCAGCTGGGCCACGCTCGCGAGCACGCCGACCGCGAGCAGCAGGCCGGCGCCGCGCCAGGTGTGGCTGGTGTGCATGCCGGTCCAGAGCAGGCTGAGGCCGCCGGCGGCGACGCCGCCGACCGAGAACCAGAAGACGATCCGGAACTCCGGCTCGCCGATCCGGCCGAGCGCGGTGACCTGGAGGTAGGCGGTGGCCGCGATCACGCCCGAGAGCAAGCCCATCAGGCCGTGCCAGAGCTGCTGCTCCTCGATCGTCGGCCTGAGGATCAGGCCGACGCCGGCGAAGCCGACCAGCACCGTCGCGATCAGCCGGCTGTCGACGCGCGCGGTGCCGACGACGATCGCCCCGCCGATGAGGAAGAGGGCCATCCACACCGAGGACATGTAGTTGAGCGTCATCGCCGTGGCGAGCGGCAGGTTGCCGATGGCGTAGAACCAGAGGCAGAGCGAGATCACGCCGGAGAAGCTGCGCCAGAAGTGCATGGCCGGCACCCGGGTGGCGACCGTGCCGCCCTGCAAGCGGGCGACGGCCAGCATCAGCAGCGCTCCCGTGAGGCTGCGATAGAAGACGAGCTCGCCGGGCGGGTACTCGGCCGACGCCAGCTTGACGCAGACGCCCATGGTGGCGAACAGGAAAGTCGCGCAGACGACCAGCCACGACGAGGACCAGCCCGGCCGTGCCGGATCGGGCGGCGGACTCACCGCCTCAGGGCCTGCTAACGCTATGGGAAGGCTCGCGCCGGTGCAGCCCGAGGCGCAGGGCAAGGCGCGTCGCGCGGCCCGGGCAGGTAGCCCGGGCAAGCGGCGCAACACCGCCCTGCGCCT
>DATCGH010000202.1:0-4753 GCA_036509055.1 Caldimonas sp. | reverse complement strand
CTACACCGGCAACTACAGCGCGTTCGAGGAGATGCGGGCGATCCGCCTCGCCCAGGCGCAGGCGAACTACGAGAAGCAGCGCGAGCGCATGGCGCACCTGCAGAAGTTCATCGACCGCTTCAAGGCCAAGGCGAGCAAGGCAAAGCAGGCGCAGAGCCGGGTGAAGGCGCTGGCGCGGATGGAAAAGATCGGCCCGGTGCTGACCAGCGCCGACTTCCAGTTCGAGTTCCGCGAGCCGCTCAGCCTGCCCAACCCGATGCTCGCCTTCGCCGACGTCGCCTGCGGCTATCGTTCGACGGAGCTCGGCGAGAAGCGAATCGTCGACGGCATCGACCGCTCCGTGCTCGCCGGCCAGCGCATCGGCATCCTCGGCGCCAACGGCCAAGGCAAGTCGACGCTGGTGAAGACCATCGTCGGCGCGCTGCCGCCGCTGGCCGGGGCGATCACCGCCGGCAAGGGCCTGAAGATCGGCTACTTCGCGCAGCAGGAGCTCGACGTGCTCTCGCCCGCCGACGGGCCGCTGCTGCACATGGTGCGGCTCGCCCGCGATTTCGGCCCGGCCGCGCGCGAGCAGGAGTTGCGCGATTTCCTCGGCTCCTTCCGCTTCGTCGGCGAAATGGTGGCGCAGCCGGTCGGCACGCTCTCCGGCGGCGAGAAAGCCCGGCTGGTGCTGGCGATGCTGGTCTGGCAGCGGCCCAACCTGCTGCTCCTCGACGAGCCGACCAATCACCTCGACCTGACGACGCGCGAGGCGCTGAGCGTCGCCCTCAACGAGTTCGAGGGCACGGTCATGCTGGTGAGCCACGACCGGGCGCTCCTGCGCGAGGTCTGCGACGAGTTCTGGCTGGTCACCAAAGGCGCGATCGAGCCGTTCGACGGCGACCTCGACGACTACCAGCGCTGGCTGCTCGAGCAGTCGAAGGCGGCGGCGAAGGCCGCCCGGGAGGAAGCCTCGGCACCCCGCACCGGAACCGCCGAGAAGGCGCCTGCCCCGGCGGCGGCCTCGCCTGCGGCTGCCCAGGCCGCCACCACGCCGGCAGCGACCGGCAATACCCGCGAGGAGCGCAAGGCGGCCGCCCTGGCGCGCCAGCAACGCAGCGATGCGGCCAAGCCGCTGCGCCAGGAGGTCAACCGCATCGACAACAAGCTCGGCGTCCTGTTCGCCGAGCGCGACGCGCTCGAGGCGAGCCTCGCCGAGCCCGAGGTCGATACGGCCAAGCTCGCCGAGACCGGCAAGCGCCTCAAGTCCATCGTCGAGCAGATCGAGCGGTTGGAGGCGCGCTGGCTCGAGCTCAGCACGCAACTCGACGAGATAGCAGAATCGGTCGGCTGAACACCACCCCTGCGAAGGAGACGCCATGACCGTCAAGCCCGAGAAGATCCTCTACACCGCCCACGCCACCTCCACCGGCGGCCGTGAAGGCACGTCGAAGTCCGACGACGGCGTGCTCGATCTCAGGCTCACCACGCCCAAGGGCCTGGGCGGCAACGGCGCGGTCGGCACGAACCCGGAGCAGCTGTTCGCCGCCGGCTACTCCGCCTGCTTCATCGGCGCGATGAAGCACGTCGCCGGCATGCAGAAGATCAAGTTGCCCGACAACACCTCGATCGATGCCAGCGTCGGCATCGGCCAGATCCCGCAAGGCTTCGGCATCCAGGTCTGGCTCAAGGTGCACATCCCCGACATGGACAAGGCGCAGGCGGAGAAGATCGTCACCGCCGCGCACCAGGTCTGCCCGTACTCCAACGCCACCCGCGGCAATGTCGAGGTGACGCTCGACGTGGTCTAGCGGGGCGCGCTCCCGCCCTGCCGGCGGGCCAGCAGCACCTGCAGCACGAGTTCGACCCGCGCCTTCACCGGCGTGAGGTCGCCGGCCGAGGCGAAGGCCGAAGGCTCGGCCTTCGCCGCCACGCCGCCATCGAGGCAGCGGGTCGCCCGCAGCACCGGGATCCGCGCTGGCAGCGCCGCCTGCTCGAGCGCCGTGGCGAGCTCGCGATGGACCGAGCCGTTGCCGGTGGCGGCGACCACCACGCCGTCGACACCGGCATCGACCAGCATCCGGGCGGCGCGGCCATCGACCCCGGCCGCGCTGGCGACGATCTCCACCCACGGCCAGGGCATGCCTTCCGCGGGCAGGAGCTCGAGGCCCAGGGCGCTCTCCGCCGGCCACGGGCGCAACGCTTCGAGCCTTCCGGCCTCGAGCCGGCCGAGCAAGCCCGCGTCGCCTGACGAGAACGCATCCAGTCGCGACGAATGGACCTTGCGCACGTCGCGGGCCGAATGCAGCGCGCCGGCGAAGGCGACGACCACGCCGGCTCCCGCTCCCTGGGCGGCAAGGGCGATGGCATCGGCGAGGTTGCGCGGCCCGTCGGCCTCGCGCGAAGTCGCCGGCCGCATCGCCCCCGTCAGCACCACCGGCTTGGCGACGGCGACGACGCGGGCCAGGAAGTACGCGGTTTCCTCGAGTGTGTCGGTGCCATGGGTGACGACCACGCCCGCCACCTCGGGCCGCGCCGCGTGGTGGGCAACCCGCTGCGCGAGCCGCCGCCAGGTGGCGAAATCCATGTCCTTGCTGTCGAGCTGGGCGATTTGCTCCGTCTCGACCTCGACGCCGCGCGGACCGGCGGCGGCCGCCACCAGTGCAGCGACGCCGACGGCGCCGGCGACGTAGCCGAGGTTGTCGTCGGGCGAGGCGGCGGCGCCGGAGATCGTCCCACCGGTGCCGAGGACGACGACGATCGATGCAGGGGGGCTTTGCATTATTTGTCGAACTGGATGAAAATACAGCGCTGGATGGAAATTCAGCCCGAGAGGTTCAGCCTGAAAAGGTTTCGAGACCCACGCCGGAGGCACGCATGAACGAGATGCCGAAACTCACCGACCGCCAGCAGCAGATTCTCGATCTGGTGCAAAGCGCCATCGAGCGCACCGGCGCCCCGCCCACCCGTGCCGAGATCGCCAATGAGCTGGGTTTCAAGTCGGCCAACGCCGCCGAGGAGCATCTCCAGGCGCTGGCGAGAAAAGGCGTGATCGAGCTGATCGGCGGCACCTCGCGGGGCATACGGCTGCAGTCTGACACGCTGCGTGCCTTGCACCAGGCGCGCGGCAAGCAGTACTCGCTGCCGCTGCCGAGCCTGGCGCAGCTCTCGCTGCCGCTGATCGGCCGGGTCGCCGCCGGCAGCCCGATCCTGGCGCAGGAGCACATCGACCAGACCTACCTGATGGAAGCGAGCCTGTTCGCCCGCCGGCCCGATTACCTTCTGAAGGTGCGCGGCATGAGCATGAAGGATGCCGGCATCATGGACGGCGACCTGCTCGCGGTGCAGAAGGCCAAGGAGGCGAAGAACGGCCAGATCGTCGTCGCCCGGCTCGGCGACGACGTCACCGTCAAGCGCTTCCGGCGCAGCCGCGGCACGATCGAGCTGCTGCCCGAGAACCCGGATTTCGAGCCGATCGTCGTCGGCCCGGGCGATGGCTTCGAGATCGAAGGCCTGGCTGTCGGTCTGATTCGCAACAACATGCTGATGTAGAGCTCGCTCATGGTCATCAAGTCGCCCAAGGCCGCCAGCGCGGCCGAGTGCCTGAGCCTGGAGCAGCTGCCGAACGTCGGCCCGGCGATCGCCGCCGACCTGCGCCTGATCGGCATCGAGCGGCCGGCCGACCTGCGCGACAAGGATGCCTGGAACCTGTACCGGGCGCTGTGCGAGAAGACCGGCGTGCGCCAGGACCCGTGCGTTCTCGACACCCTGATGGCCGCCACCGACTTCATGCGCGGTGCGCCCGCCGCGCCGTGGTGGAAGTACACCGCCGAGCGCAAGGCGACCTTCGGCGCGATCTAGTCCCGGTCGCCCCAGGCGGCGTCGGCAATCCGGCACGGAACTGGCCGGTCGCAGCTGCCTTGTTCGCGGCTTCGTCACATACGGCGACTACAACAATGGTCGCTCGGCCCTTCGGACCGCGACGCTCTGCGACCCATGCCTGCCCCCGACCTCAAGCGCCTGTTCAGCGGCTTCCTGCCTTCGGCCGCCGTCGACGGCTCGACGCCGCGCTCGGAAAGCCTGCCACCGCTGGCACGGCGGCGCACGCTGACCTGGGTGCGGCGACTCGGCGAGCGCTCGCGGAGCGAGGCGCTGGCCGCAGCACGGCTCGATTTCGACGAGGCGTTGGGCGACATCGTCACCCCGGCGGCGCTCGCGATCCGCTCGCGCATCGCCGTCGCCCGCTCGCTGCACGAGCTCTGGCACTTCCGCGAGGAAGTCTTCAGCCTGGTGGCCTGCCGCCACGACCAGGCCCGGGCCGCTGGCCGGCTGGCCGACCTCGACCTGTATTTCCGACGCCGCGATCGCAGCTGATCCGGTCGCGGCACACCTGCCCGCGCCCCGGACCTGTCGGCCTCAGTGGGCCGTGGTCAGCCCGGCGAGGAAATCGCTCTTTCCCAGGCTCACGCCGTTGTGCCGCAGCAGCGCATACACGGTCGTGACGTGGAAGAAGAAGTTCGGCAAGGCGAAGTGCTTGAGGTACATCTCGCCCTTCATCAGGATCGGCCCGGCGCGGCGCGGCACCGAGATTTCGCGCTCGTCGCTGCCGTCGATCTGCGCCGCCGGCACCGACTGCACGTAGTCGATCGTCTTCCTGACCCGCTGCCGCAGGTCGGCGAGCGAGGTCTCGTTGTCCTCGAACTTCGGCCCTTCGCTGCCGGCGAGGCGGGCGACGCAGAACTTGGCGGTGTCGCAGGCGATCTGGATCTGCTGC
>DATCGH010000201.1:0-2851 GCA_036509055.1 Caldimonas sp. | reverse complement strand
CAGCGAGCCGCTGATGAAGCTGCTCACCGACAAGGGCCTTCTCGCCCCCCTGACTCCCGCCGCGTCCCCCGCCTCGCCGACCACCGCCGATGCGGTCGCCACGCCTGCCACCGCGCCGACCCAGCCGGGCCTGATCCGCCGGGTGCAGGACCGCGCCTCCGACATGGTGGTTTCGGCGATGAACTTCATCGGCGTGCGCTACCGCCGTGGCGGCACCTCGGCCGAGACCGGCTTCGATTGCAGCGGCTTCACCCGCCACATGTTCGAGATGAGTCTCGGCCTGGTGCTGCCGCGCCGCGCCGACGAGCAGGCGGCGATGCCCGGCTTGGTCAAGGTCGAGCGCAACGAGCTGAAGCCCGGCGACCTGGTGTTCTTCAACACCCTGCGCCGAACCTTCTCGCACGTCGGCATCTACATCGGCGACAACCGCTTCGTTCACGCCCCGAGCCAGGGCAAGGACGTGCGCACCGACGACATGACCTTCGGCTACTGGGCCAAGCGCTTCACCGGCGCGCGCCGCGCCGAGCTGCCGGCCACCACCCAGGCCGCCCTCGTCGGCCCGGCCGAACCGGCCACGCACTGAGTCGGCGCACGGGTCGCCCCTCGGCCGACGCTGCGCCGGGGCAGGGGCACAATCCGCTGATGGCCGAAAGAGTCATTCCCCTCGCCGATCACCGCTACCTGGCGACCGCGCCCGCGATCCCGGCGACCCTGGTCGCGCCCACCGGCCTGGTGCTCGACCGGCTGCAGCGGCCGCTGCACGACCTCCGGATCTCGGTCACCGACCGCTGCAATTTCCGCTGCAGCTACTGCATGCCGAAGGAGGTCTTCGACAAGCAGTACGCCTTCCTGCCGCATTCCTCGTTGCTGAGCTTCGAGGAGATCACCCGCCTGGCGGCGCTGTTCGTCGCCCACGGCGTGCGCAAGATCCGCCTCACCGGCGGTGAGCCGCTGTTGCGCCGCGACCTCGAGCGGCTGGTGGCGATGCTGGCCGAGCTGCGCACGGTCGAAGGCGAGCCGCTCGACCTGACCCTCACCACCAACGGCTCGATCCTGGCGAGGAAGGCAGAGTCGCTGAAGCGCGCCGGCCTCGGCCGGGTCACGGTCAGCCTCGACGCTCTCGACGACAGGGTCTTCCGGCGCATGAACGACGCCGACTTCCCGGTCGCCGAGGTGCTGGCCGGGATCGACGCCGCCGAGCGCGCCGGACTCGGCCCGCTCAAGATCAACATGGTCGTCAAGCGTGGCACCAACGATCACGAGATCGTGCCGATGGCACGCCATTTCCGCGGCCGCAACGTGGCGCTGCGCTTCATCGAGTACATGGACGTCGGCGCCACCAACGGCTGGCGCATGGACGAAGTGCTGCCCTCGGCCGAGGTGATCGCGCGAATCGGCGAAGCGTTCCCCCTGGAGCGCATGCCGGTGAGCACCGTCGGCGAAACTGCCGAGCGCTGGCGCCATGCGCAGGCGGGCGTGGCCGGCGAGCTCGGCACGATCTCGAGCGTCACCCAGGCGTTCTGCCACGACTGCAACCGGGCGCGCCTGTCGACCGAAGGCAAGCTCTTCCTCTGCCTGTTCGCCAGCCGCGGCCACGACCTGCGCGCCCTGCTGCGCGGCGGCGCCAGCGACGCCGAGATCGCCGCGGCGATCGGCCTCGTCTGGCAGGGCCGCGACGACCGCTACTCCGAGCTGCGTGGCCGCGCCGAGGCGACCCCGGGCGCGGGCGAGCGCCGGGTCGAGATGCACTACATCGGCGGTTGAGCGAGCAGGAACCGACGATGACGGAGGCCGCGGTCGCAATCCGCCGGCTCGCGAGCGCCGACCTCCCGGCCTACAAGGACCTGCGCGACGAGATGCTCGAGGCCCATCCCGAGGCCTTCACGTCCGACGCGACCGAGGAGCGGGCGAAGGAGCCGACCGACTACCTGCATCGCCTCGGCCTCGACCGGCGCGAGCACGGCCAGTTCGTGCTCGGCGCCTGGCGCGGCGAGCACCTGGTCGGGGCGATCGGCTGCGAGCGCGACCGGCGCCGCAAGGCCCGTCATGTCGGCCACATCATCGGCATGATGGTCCGGCCGGAGGCGCGCACCTGCGGCATCGGCCGCGGCCTGCTGCAGGGCCTGATCGGCGAATGCCGGCGGATCGACGGCATGGAGATGCTCACCCTCACCGTCACCGCCGGCAACGCCCCGGCGGTGCGCCTCTACGAAAGCAGCGGCTTCACCATCTACGGCAACCTGCGCCGGGCGATCCGCCTCGACAGCGGCGAGTACCACGACAAGCTGCACATGGTGCTGCCGCTCTGAGGCCCGCCGCCTAGACGACGGGCTTTCGCGTCGCCAGCCGCTGCCAGGTCTCGACCACCGAATCGGGGTTGAGCGAGATCGAGACGATGCCTTCGTCGGCGAGCCAGTCGGCGAAGTCGGGATGGTCGCTCGGCCCCTGGCCGCAGATGCCGATGTACTTGCCGGTGCCGCGGCAGGCGGCGATGGCGCGCGAGATCATCGCCTTGACCGCCGGGTCACGCTCGTCGAAGTCCTTGGCCAGGAGCTCGAGGCCCGAGTCGCGGTCGAGACCGAGGGTGAGCTGGGTCAGGTCGTTGGAGCCGATCGACATGCCGTCGAAGTGCTCGAGGAACTGCTCGGCCAGGATGGCGTTGCTCGGCACCTCGCACATCATGATCACCTTGAGGCCGTCGCTGCCGCCGGCCGAGGCGCGCTTCAGGCCGTGGTCGGCGAGCATGCCCACCACCTGCTCGGCCTGGCCGAGGGTGCGCACGAACGGCACCATCACCTCGACGTTGTCCAGGCCCATGTCGCGGCGGACCCGGACCAGGGCCTCGCATTCC
>DATCGH010000200.1:0-9635 GCA_036509055.1 Caldimonas sp. | reverse complement strand
TCGAGTACCCGGCGACATCGATGAGGAGAAAGGGCAGGAGCACGAACAGCCCGCTCAGGGCCGCGTACAGGAAGAGCGTGAGCAAGGTGACGCCGACGAAGCTGCGCGTGCCGAACAGGTGCAGCGGCATCATGGCCCGCTCGCCTCGCTGGGCTTCGAGCAGGACGAAGGCGACCAGCAGCGTCGCACCGATGGCGAGGGCGGCGATCGCCAGCGTCGGCGACAGCGCGCCGGAGGTCGATGCACCTGCGCCGCCGCCGTCGCCGGGCTGCCCGGCGAGCACCGTGAGGCCGAACGTCAGTGCGGCCAGGCCTGCGGTCGCGAGCAGCGCGCCGGCGCCGTCGAGCGCCTGGGCGTCCCGGCTCCGGCTCTCCTCGACATGGCGCCAGGCGAGCACGCCGGCGGCCAGGGCGATCGGCAGATTGACGAGGAAGATCGGCCGCCAGCCGACGACATCGACCAGCCAGCCGCCGGCGAGCGGGCCGAGCGCGGAAGTGATCGAGCCGGCCGCCGCCCAGGTGCCGACGGCGCGACCGCGGGCCTCGCCGCTGAACGCGGCGCCGATCAGGGCGAGGCTCGCCGGGATCATGAAGGCGGCGCCGAGGCCTTGCGCGGCCCGCGCCGCGAGCAGCAGGCCGAAGCTCGGCGCCAGGGCGCAGGCGAGCGAGGCGAGCGTGAACAGCGCCATGCCGGCAAGGAAGGCGCGCTTCCTGCCCCAGCGGTCGCCGGCGACGCCGCCGAACAGCACCAGCGAGCCGACCGGCAGCAGGTAGGCGTTGATCAGCCAGGACACGTCGCCGCCGCCGATCCCCAGGTCGCGACCGATCGCAGGCAGGGCGACGTTGACGACCGAGCCGTCGATGAAGGCCAGGCTCGAGCCGAGGATGGTTGCGGCGAGGGTGCCGTTCGGGTGCGCGGCCGGCTTCGTGCCGGCGGCTCGCGCGGCGACGGCGTGGGCGACGCCGCGGTCGCACGGCCCTGCGGTGGCCGTGCTCATCGTCGCCTCAGTCGCTCGCGGCGGCGAGGCCCCGGACCGCGCCGTACGCCGCGTCGACCGCCTGTTCGACGATCTGCTGCTTCCACACGTCGGTGTCGGTGTAGAAGGCGTCGCGCATCTGCTGCTTGATCGCCCGCCGCTTGGCCTCGTCGGCCTCGGGATGGAGTTCGAGCCACTGGTCGGCGCGCAGCGCGTCCATCACCTGCAGGTTCGGCAGCGTGCCGTATTCGAGCGCCATGCCGGTGTACTCGGCCTGGGCGCATTCCTCGTACGCCCCGAGAAACATCATCCCGGTGAGCAGCGCCGAGGTCGACGAGCCGTCGTAGATCGAGGTCACGTCGCCCCACCAGGCCCGGGCGCGGGCATAGGCGGCGGCATCGTCGCGGCAGGCGAAGATGCGCTCGCCATGGCCGGACGGTCCGAGGCCGGTGTGCAGGTCGATCCAGGCGAGCCTGCTGCAGCGCGTGCCGTGGTCGCGCAGCACCTGGCGCAGCGTCGTCTGGCTCCAGGTCGGCGCATGGCCGCCGTAGAAAAGGCCGTCGGGATGGTGGTACTGGCCGCCCGAGATGGCCGCCTGCCAGGCCTTGGCGCCGCGCTCGGCGACGAAGCGCGCGGTCGCGTCGACCGTCGCCGCGTCCGGGGGCCAGGTCTCGGGCACGATCAGCGAGGCGAGTTCGTCGTAGGCGGCGTTGCGCGGCGCCTCGACACTGAAGTCGCGGAAGTTGCGGTTCAGGTCGACGTTCTCGTGGGTCGTGCGCCGCCACCAGGAAAAGCCCCAGGGATTGAGGCCGTGGATGTAGAGCACGGCAACGCCGGCGTCGGTGGCGGCTTGGTGCCAGTCGGCGTCTTCTAGCAGGGCGACCTGCACGCCCGAGCCGCAGAAGCCCTCGACGCCGTGGCAGGCGCTGCTGACGACGAGCAGCGATTCGGCATTGCGCGGCCCGTCGCGGGCGACGTCCATCGCCAGCATCTCGCCGTCGCGGCCGGTCCGCGGATGGACGTGGGTCTCGACCCCCAGGCCGCGCACCCGGGTGGCGGCGAAGAACTTGTCGCGCGCCTCGGAATAGCTCTGCGAGAAGAACCGGGCCGCGCTCATCGAGCGCTCAGCGTTTCGGCGCCAGCCACGCCTCGGCGAGGCGCACCCAGAGCGAACCGCCGAGCGGAATCAGCTCGTCGTTGAAGTCGTAGCTCGGGTTGTGCAGCATGCAGGGCCCCAGGCCGTGGCCGCCTTCGCGGTGCGTGCCGTCGCCGTTGCCGATCAGGAAGTAGCAGCCGGGCTTCTCGAGCAGGAAGTAGCTGAAGTCTTCCGAGCCCATGGTCGGCTCGAATTCGTGCACGTTCTCGGCGCCGACCATCTCGGTCATCACCTTGCGCGCGAACTCGGTCTCGGCGGGATGGTTGATCGTCGGCGGGTAGTTGCGGATGAACTCGAACTCGCACTCGGCTTCGAAGGCGGCGCAGGTGCTCTCGGCCACGACCTTCATCCGCCGCTCGATCAGGTCGAGCAGCTCGAGGGTGAAAGTGCGCACCGTGCCCTGGATCTCGCAGCTGTCGGGCACGACGTTGGTCGCCTCGCCGGCATGGATCATGGTGACCGAGATCACCCCCGGGTCGATCGGCCGCTTGTTGCGGCTGACGATGGTCTGGAACGCCTGCACCATGGCGCAGGCCGCCGGCACCGGATCGATGCCGTTGTGCGGCATCGCCGCATGCGAGCCCTTGCCGCGGATCACGATCCGGAACTCGTTGCTCGAGGCGAATGCCGGGCCGGTCTTGAGCGCGAACTGGCCGGCCTTCATGCCCGGCCAGTTGTGCGCGCCGAACACCGCCTCCATCGGGAACTTGTCGAAGATCCCGTCCTTGATCATCTCGCGCGCGCCGCCGCCGCCTTCTTCGGCGGGCTGGAAGATGAGGTAGACGGTGCCGTCGTAGTTGCGATGCTTGGAAAGGTGCTTGGCGGCGGCGAGCAGCATCGCGGTGTGGCCGTCGTGGCCGCACGCATGCATCTTGCCGGGCTCGGTGCTCTTGTGCGCGAACTGGTTGTGCTCGGTGATCGGCAGGGCGTCGATGTCGGCGCGCAGGCCGACGGCGCGGTCGCTGGTGCCGTTCTTCAGGATCGCGACGATGCCGGTGGTGCCCATGCCGCGATGGATCGGGATGCCCCACTCGGTGAGCTGCTTGGCGATCAGGTCCGAGGTGCGCTTTTCCTGGAAGCAGAGTTCCGGATGGGCATGGATGTCGCGGCGAAGCGCGGCGATCTGCGCCGCATCGGCCAGGATGGATTCGATGACTTGCATGGGAGGCTCCGGGGGGAGCGGCCCAGTTTACCCGCGGGCCTAAGTCGCGTCGCCGTGCTGCGCAGGAAGACCGGACGACGCAGTCGGGTGTGCGGCCCCTGTGCCATAGTTTCGCCATGACCACGACCCTCGTTCGCGCCGCCTGTCCGCACGACTGTCCGGACACCTGCGCGATGGTGGTGACGGTCGAGGACGGGCGGGCGGTCAAGGTGCACGGCGACCCCGAGCATCCCCCCACGCACGGGGCGCTGTGCACGAAGGTGTCGCGCTACACGGAGCGGACGTATCACCAAGGCCGGGTGCTGCATCCCATGCGTCGCGTCGGCGCCAAGGGCAGCGGCCGGTTCGAGCGGGTGGGCTGGGACGAAGCGCTGACCGACATCGCCGCCCGCCTGACCGCGATCGCCGGCGCCGGCGGCGGCAATGCCGAGGCGATCGTGCCGTACAGCTACGCCGGGACGATGGGCCTGCTGCAGAGCGAGAGCATGGCCGGGCGGTTCTTCAACAAGCTGGGCGCGTCGCGGCTCGACCGCACCATCTGCTCCTCGGCCGGCGGCGAAGCGCTGGCGGCGACCTACGGCGCCAAGATCGGCATGCACGTCGAACACTACGCCGAGAGCCGCCTGATCGTCATCTGGGGCAGCAACTCGATCACCTCGAACCTGCACTTCTGGACCTACGCCCAGCAGGCCAAGCGCGCCGGCGCGAAGCTGATCTGCATCGATCCGCGGCGCACCGAAACGGCCGAGAAGTGCCACGAGCACATCGCCCTGCTACCCGGCACCGACGGGGCGCTGGCGCTCGGCGTCATGCACGAGCTGATCGTCAACGGCTGGCTCGACCACGACTACATCGACCGCCACACCGAAGGCTGGCCGGCGCTGCGCGAGCGCGCGCTTGCCTGGCCGGCGGAGCGCGCGGCGGCGACCTGCGGCATCGACGCCGAGGCGGTGCGCTCGCTGGCGCGCGACTACGGCACGACCCAGCCGGCGGCGATCCGCCTCAACTACGGCATGCAGCGCGTGCACGGCGGCGGCAACGCGGTGCGGCTGATCGCCATCCTGCCGTGCCTTGTCGGCGCCTGGCGGCATCGGGCGGGCGGCTTCCTGCTCTCGAGCTCCGGCTGGTTTCGCAACGCGATCGACGCCGCCGCCCTGCAGCGGCCCGACCTGCTCGGCGCGCGCCGGCCGCGGACGATCAACATGAGCACGATCGGCGACGACCTGCTGCGCGAGAGCGGCGAAGTGCTGGCCGACGGCTCCCGGTTCGGTCCGAAGATCGAGGCGCTGGTCGTCTACAACAGCAACCCGGTGGCGGTGGCGCCGCAGTCGGGCCAGGTCGCCAAGGGATTCGCGCGGGAGGACCTGTTCACGGTCGTGCTCGAGCATTTCATGACCGACACCGCCGATCTCGCCGACTACGTGCTGCCGGCGACGACCCAGCTCGAGCACCTCGACCTGCAGATCAGCTACGGCCACACCTATGCGCTGATCAACGAGGCGGCGGTCGCGCCGCTCGGCGAGGCCCGGCCGAACACGGAGATCTTCCGCGCCCTGGCGGCGAAGATGGGCTTCGACGAGCCGTGCTTCGCCGAAAGCGACGAAGCGCTCGCCCGGATCGCCTTCAAGCCGGCGGCGCGCGGCGGCTTCGATTTCGCCGACCTGCGCCAGCGGGGCTGGCGAAAGCTCGACATCGACGAGGCGCCGTTCGCCGAAGGCGGCTTCGCCACGCCGAGCGGCAGGTGCCTGATCGACGCACCCGACCTCGGCGTGCCGGACCATGTGCCGAACTACGAATCGGCAGCGAGCACGCCCGAGCTCGCGACCCGCTTTCCGCTGGCGATGATCTCGCCGCCGGAACGCAATTTCCTCAACTCCACCTTCGTCAACGTCGTCAGCCTGCGCGGCATCGAGGGCGAACCGGTGCTCGAGATCGATGCCGGCGATGCCGCGGCGCGCGGCATCGTCTCCGGACAGAAGGTGCGGGTCTTCAACGACCGCGGCGAGATCGAGTGCAAGGCCGTGGTCGGGCCGCGCGCCCGGCCGGGGGTGGTGAACGGCCTGGGCGTGTGGTGGCGGAAGCTCGCGCCCGACGGCCGCAACGGCAACGAGCTGACGCACCAGCGGCTCACCGACATCGGCCGCGCACCGAGCTTCTACGACTGCCTGGTCGAGGTCGAGCCGGCAACCGCCCACCGGTCGCGGTGAAGCGCGGCTGGCGGATGGCAAGCCTCGGCCTCGGCGGCCTGCTCGCGACGACGCTCCTGGCCGGAGCGACGGTTTGCCTGACGTCGGGCTGCTCGACGATCGGGTACTACGCACAGTCGGCGACCGGGCACCTCAATCTGGTGCAGGCGGCGCGCCCGGTTCCCCAGTGGCTGGCCGACCCCGCGACCCCGCCCCGGCTCAAGGCCCGGCTCGAGCTCTCGCAGCGGATCCGCGACTTCGCCGTCGCCGAGCTCGGCGAGCCCGACAACGCCAGCTATCGCCGCTATGCCGACCTGAAGCGCGGCGCGGCGGTCTGGAACGTGGTCGCGGCGCCGGAGCTCTCGCTGGAGCTGAAGACCTGGTGCTTCGCGGTCGTCGGCTGCGTCGCCTACCGCGGCTACTACGACCGCGCCGAGGCCGACGCCTTCGCCGCCGACCTGGTGGCGAAGGCGAAGCTCGACGTCTCGGTCTATCCGGTGCCGGCGTATTCGACCTTGGGGAAGCTGCCGTCCGCCGACTGGCTGGCCGACCCGCTGCTCAACACCTTCATCGACTATCCCGAGGGCGATCTGGCGCGGCTGATCTTCCACGAGCTGGCGCATCAGGTGGCGTTCGCGCCGGGCGACACGCTGTTCAACGAATCGTTCGCCAGCACGGTCGAGAAGATCGGTGCCGAGCGCTGGCTCGGCCGGCCGGAAAACGCCCAGGCCCGGGCCGACTACGCCCGCGGCGAGACCCGCCGTGCCGACTTTCGCGCCCTTACCGCACGCTTTCGCGACGAGCTGGCGGCGCTGTACAAGAGCGACGCGCCCGAGGTCGCCCGGCGCGAGGGCAAGGCGGCGGTGCTGGCGCGGCTGCGCGCCGACTATGCGGCCCTGAAGACCGGCCCCTGGGGCGGCTACGCCGGCTACGACCGCTGGTTCGCCGAAGCCAACAATGCCTCGTTCGGCGTCCTCGCCAGCTACACCTCGCTGGTGCCGGCGTTCGAGCGGCTGTTCGAGCGGGAGGGCCGGGACTTCCCGCGCTTCTATGTCGAAGTTCGCCGACTCGCGGCCTTGCCGGCGGCCGAGCGGCATGCCGCGCTCGCGCCCTGAACCG
This sequence comes from Caldimonas sp., assembly GCA_036509055.1. Classification (GTDB taxonomy): domain Bacteria; phylum Pseudomonadota; class Gammaproteobacteria; order Burkholderiales; family Burkholderiaceae_C; genus Schlegelella_A. The sequence continues at coordinate 3,036 of DATCGH010000200.1, read as the reverse complement.
AACGAACGAACCGCTCTCGATCGATCATCCGCACCGGAAGGAACAAGCGCCATGGCCGACATCCACATCCACCGCAGCCACGCCCTCGGCCTCGCCAAGGCCCGCAAGACCGCCTGGAAGTGGGCCGAGCACGTCGAGGAGAAGTTCGGCATGGAGTGCACCGTGATCGAAGGCGAGGACAGCGACGTCGTCGAGTTCACCCGCGCCGGCGTCGATGGCCGGCTGGTCGTGACCGGCGACGCGTTCGAGCTGGATGCCAGGCTCGGCTTCCTGCTCGGCGCCTTCCGCGGAAAGATCGAGTCCGAGATCGAGGGCTATCTCGATACGCTGCTGGCCTCCGGCGCGAAGAAACCGGCGACGAAGACCCGGGCCGCGGCGAAGAAGAAGTAGCCGCAGGCGGCGCGGTCCTCTCTCACCCACCTGCGTCCATTCTCCCGACACGACACCGATGCCCTCCAGCCTGCTCGCCCTGCTCGACGACGTCGCCACCATCCTCGACGACGTGTCGGTGATGACCAAGGTCGCGGCCCAGAAGACGGCCGGTGTCCTCGGCGACGACCTGGCGCTCAATGCGCAGCAGGTCGCCGGCGTCAAGGCCGAGCGCGAGCTCCCGGTGGTGTGGGCAGTGGCCAAGGGCTCGCTGATCAACAAGGCCATCCTGGTGCCCACCGCCCTGGCGATCAGCGCCTTCGCGCCGGCGCTGGTGACGCCCTTGCTGATGATCGGCGGCGCCTTCCTCTGCTACGAAGGCTTCGAGAAGCTCGCGCATCGGTTCCTGCACAGCCCCGAAGAGGATGCGGCCCGCGTCGCCGAGCTCGCCAGCGCCCTGACCGATCCCGGGGCCGACATGCGGGCGGTGGAAAAGGACAAGATCAAGGGCGCCATCCGCACCGACTTCGTTCTCTCGGCCGAGATCATCGCCATCACCCTGGGCACGGTCGCGACCGAGTCGCTGCTGAAGCAGTCCGCCGTGCTGGCGAGCATCGCCGTGATCATGACCGTGGGCGTCTACGGCTTCGTCGCCGCGATCGTCAAGCTCGACGACGGCGGCCTGGCGCTCAGCCGCCGGGCGGATGCGATTTCTCAGACCGTCGGCCGGGCGGTCCTCGCCAGCGCGCCGCTCTTGATGAAGCTGCTCACGATCGTCGGCACGGCGGCCATGTTCCTGGTCGGCGGCGGCATCCTCAGCCACGGCATTGCGCCGGTCCAGCACGCGATCGAGGCGATCGGCGCCGCTGCCGACTCGGTCGCCGGCATCGGCGGCGTGCTGCGGGTGATGGTGACGCTGCTGCTCGATGGCCTGCTCGGCATCGTCGCCGGCGCAGTCGTCCTCGGCGGCGTGCTGACGTATCGCCGCCTCTTCGGCCGCAAGGACGCTGCGGCGAAGCCCTAGTGGTCGCGGCTGCCGCGCCGGGCCGACGCGGCTACTTCAGCGACTCGATCAGGTCGATGTATTCCTGCATCGCCTCGTCGCTCGACTTGCCCTGGAGGCCGTTCCAGGCATCCCACTTGGCCCGCCCGACCATGTCGCCGAAGCCGGGGCGCTTGCCCTCGGCGTCGCCGCTCGAGGCCTGCTTGTAGAGCGCGTACAGCTTCAGCAGGGTCATGTTGTCGGGCTTTTCCGGCAGGCTCTTCGACTCGGCCACCGCTTGCTCGAACTGCGCCTTGAGGTCTGCCATCAGGGTCTCCGTTGGGTCGTTGGGTGAAAGTCGCGATTGACGCCGCCGATGTTACCCAGCATCTTGGGCGCCCCTTCGCAACGGGCCGCTCCCCGGCCGACGAGACGATGCAGCCCGCCGCCCGAGAGCGCATGTCGCGCGTGGACACCGCGTGGCTGCGCATGGACAACGACGTCAACCTGATGATGATCGTCGGCGTCTGGCTGCTGCAGCCGAAGGTCGCCTACGAGACCCTGTGCGATCGCGTCGCCGAGAAGCTGCTGAAGTACGAGCGCTTCCGCCAGGCCGTGGTGCGCGATGCGAGCGGCACCGCCTGGTGGGTCGAGGACGAGGGCTTCGACATCCATCGTCACGTCGTGCGCGAGAAGCTGAAGCGCGCCCAGGGGCAGAGCGAGCGCGAGGCGCTGCAGGCGCGCGTCGGCGAGCTGGCGGCGACGCCGCTGGATCCCGACCGGCCGCTCTGGCAGTTCCGCCTGGTCGAGGGCTACGAGGGCGGCAGCGCCCTGATCGCCCGCGTGCACCACTGCATCGGCGACGGCATCGCCCTGATCTCGGTGATGATGACCATCACCGACGGCGGCGGTGACCCGCCGGTGCGAAAGCGTCGCGGCGCTGCCGCTGCCGACGGAGGCGCCGGTGCAGACGCGGAGGGCGCCGACTGGCTGTCGGAGGCGGTGCTGAAGCCGCTCGGCGGCCTTTCGGCCAAGGCCGCCGAACTCGTCGAGGCGAGCATCGCCCGGGCCCTCGAAGGCCTGGCCGATCCGCACAAGGGCATCGCCGGCTCGATCGACGGCGCACGCACCGCCGGCAAGGTGCTCGGCGACGTGGGCGCGCTGGCGCTGATGGCCGACGATTCGCCGACCCTCCTCAAGGGCAAGCCGAGCGGCAAGAAGCGCGTCGCCTGGGGCGAGCCGATCCCGCTCGATCAGGTGAAGGCGATCGGCAAGGCGCTCGGCTGCTCGATCAACGACGTGCTGCTCGCCTCCGTCTCCGGCGCCATCGGCGACTGGCTGCGTGTCCAGGGCGACGATCCCGAAGGCAAGGAGATCCGCGCGATGGTGCCGGTCAACCTGCGGCCGCTCGATGAGGCCTGGAAGCTCGGCAACCGCTTCGGCCTGGCGCCGCTGGTGCTGCCGATCGGCATCGACAACCCGGTGGCGCGCGTCTTCGCGGTGCGCTCGCGCATGAACGCGCTGAAGTCGAGCTACCAGCCGCTGCTCGCCTTCGCCGTGCTGGCGGTCGCCGGCCAGCTCGCCAAGCCGCTGCAGGACATGATCCTCGGCCTGTTCAGCAAGAAGGCGACCGCGGTCATGACCAACGTGCCCGGCCCCGGCGTGCCGCTCCGGTTCTGCGGCGC
>DATCGH010000199.1:0-4405 GCA_036509055.1 Caldimonas sp. | reverse complement strand
CGTGCCGCAGAACTTGAGGTAGTTCAGGTCGCTGCGCCGCCGCGCCCAGTCCCAGTAGAAGCGCGGCGCCGGCGTGTCGCGGGCCACCGCCAGCGCGCGTTCGTTGGCGGCCACGAAGGCGAGCCCGGGTGGCAGCATCAGCCCCTTCTGCGAGGCGCCGATCGCGACATCGACACCGAGCGCATCCATCGCGAACGGCGCCGCCGCGAGCGAGGCGACGACGTCGACGACGAACAGTGCCGGATGCCCCACCGCGTCGATCGCCCGCCGCAGCGCCGCCAGGTCCGAGGTGGTGCCGCTGGCGGTGTCGGTGTGGACGACGAACACCGCGGCGATGCGCTGCGCCGTGTCCTCGCGCAGCGCCGCCTCGACCGCGGCAGGATCGATCGGCATCCCTTCGACATACGGCGTGCGCAGCGCGCGGCCGCCGAACGCGGCCACCTGCTCGGCCCAGCCGTCGGAGAAGTGGCCGGTGCCCGGAATCAGGATCGAGGTGCCGGCAGCGACCAGGTTGGCGATCACCGCCTCCCAGCCGCCATGGCCGTTGGCGGCGTAGAAGAACACATCGGCGCGCTCGGTCTGCAGCAGCGCCTTCATCCCCGATTCGCAGGCCGCGACCAGGGCCGGGACGCGCGGATCGGCGAGGTCGGTCGGCTGCCGCATCATCGCCGCGAGCACCTCCTCGGGCACCCGCGTCGGCCCGGGCGAGTGCAGCAGACGCAGGCCGGGAATGCGAATGCGGGTCTTCATGCTGGGGCGATGGTAGCGGCCGCCCCGCGCTCGGGCGCCGGCGTCACTCTGCCGGGCGGACTGCAAGCACGTCGCCGGCGACCCGCTCGTAGTCGCGCGCCAGGCGCAGCAGCTTCAGGTCGCCGCGCGGCCGGCCGATCAGCTGCAGGCCCATCGGCAGCCCGGCGGCATTGAAGCCGACCGGCACGCTGACACACGGCAGCCCGGCGAAGGTGGCGAGCGACACCACTTCCATCCAGCGGTGATAGGTGTCCATCGTCCGGCCGGCGATCTCCTTCGGCCAGCGCCACTCGACCGGAAACGGCCAGACCTGGGCCGTCGGCAGGGCGAGGAAATCGAAGCGGTCGAAGAGGGCGACCATCTGCTGGTAGAAGGCGCTGCGATCGACGCTCGCCTGCATCATCTGCGCAGCGCTGAGCTGGGCGCCGTTGTCGTGCTCCCAGAGCGCCTCGGGCTTGATCCGGGCGCGGTTCGACGGCTCCACCAGGTGCGGCGAGATCCGCCCGTAGAGAATCCACCAGCGCCACATGAGCCAGGCGTTCCAGAGACGCTCGGGTGCGAAGCCGAGCGGCGTGGGCTCGATGCTGCAGCCCTCGCCCTCGAGGCGGGACAGGCCGGCGGCGCAGATCTCGAGGATGCCGTCTTCCATCGGCAGGTGGCCGTCGAGGTCGCCGAGCCAGCCGATGCGCAGCGCCGGCGTGCGCTCGTCGGCACTCGCTTCGAGCCGCGCGGCGAACGACGGTTCGGTGGCGAGCGAGAGCGGCACCCGCGCGTCGTAGCCGGCCTGCACGTCGAGCATCAGGGCGAGGTCGCGGACGTTCCTCGCCATCGGCCCTTCGGTGCCGAAGTGCGTGACCCAGACGTCCTGCGCCGGCCAGTTGGGCACTCTGCCCTGGCTCGGGCGAAAGCCGAACACGTTGTTCCAGGCGGCGGGGTTGCGCAGGCTTCCCATCGAGTCGCTGCCGTCGGCCACGGGCAGCATGCGGGTCGCGATCGCGACCGCGGCGCCGCCGCTGCTGCCGCCGGCCGAGCGAGTCGGATCGAAGGCGTTGCGGGTCGCACCGAACACCTCGTTGAAGGTGTGCGAGCCGAGGCCGAACTCCGGCGTGTTGGTCTTGCCGATGACGATGCAGCCGGCCGCCTTCATGCGCTGCACCAGGAGCGAATCGGCGGCGGGCACGAAGTCCTTGAACAAGGGCGAGCCCGAGGTGCTGCGGATGCCGGCGGTCGGCACCATGTCCTTCACCGCCTGGGGAAGGCCGAAGAGGAACGGCCGCGGCGCGTCGCCGGCGTCGTTGCGCACCAGCTCGAGGTCCAGGCGATCGGCTTCGAGCAGCAGCTCGTCGCCGTCGCGCAGGCTGACGATCGCGTTGTGCCGCGGATTGAGCGCGGCGATGCGGTCGAGGAAAGCCTGCATCACCTCGCGGCAGGAGGCCTCGCCGGCGGCGATGACCGCGCCGAGCTCGTACGCGGGCAGGTCGGTGAGCTCGCTCATGGATGGGTCACTCGTGAGGTCGGGTGAGCGCTCGCCGTTGCGGCGGGGCTTCATCAAGCCTGAGGGTACGCCGCTTTGCGCGCTGCCAGCACCAGCGCCAGGATGTCTATTCGAAGGGGGTGGGCTGGTGCTGCGGCTCCCCGCGGCCGAGAATCGATCGATGCCTTTCCTCGCTTTGCGCGTGCTGTCGTTCTTCGCGGCCTTGCTGCTGACGCTCGCGCCGGGCGTCGCCGCCGCGCTTCCGTCGTTCACTCCCAACGTGGTCGACCCGGGCCACCTCCTCGACGCCGCCGGCACCGAGGCCGTCAATGTCGAGCTGCGGCGCATCCGCGCGAGCGGCATCCTCGGCGCGGTGTACATCGTCGACACCCTCGACGGCGTGCCGATCGAGAACGTCGCCAACGAGGCGTTCGAGAAATGGGAGCTCGGCAAGAAGGGCGTCGACAACGGCCTGCTGCTGGTGCTTGCGATCCGGGATCGCAAGTCGCGCTTCGAGGTGGGCTACGGGCTCGAGGGGCCGATTCCCGACCTGGTCGCGGCGCATGCCCTGCAGAACTACCTTGCCCCGCGCATGCGCGAGGGCGACGTGGCCGGCGCCGTCGTCGCATCGTTCGCCTTCCTCGCGCGCTTGGTCGCCAAGGACCCCGATGCGGTGCGCGAGGCCGAGGTGGCGAACGAGGACGAGTTCGTCTGGAAGCGCGGCCTGATCGCCTGGGGCGTGATGGCCGGGGTGGTGTGGCTCGTGATGCCGATCCGCAACGCCTGGGTGCGCCGGCGGCGCGACCGGCTCGACCGGATGGAGCCCGGCCTTCTTCGGGACGGCGGCGGCCTGTTCGGCGGGTCCGGCTCGGGTTCCGCCGCCGCGAAGACCTCGTTCTGGGGCGGCGTCGGCCTGAAGGCGTTCCTGACGATCAACCCGGGCGTGTTCGTGCTGATCGGCTCGGCGGTCGCCCTGCAGGCTTACTACGCCTCGATCGCCCTGTCGCTGCTCGTCCTGGTGCTGGTGATCGCGGTGCCGCTGGCCAAGTTCGCGTCGCCGGCGGCCTATCGTCATTTCCTCGAGAAGCGCGACCGGCGGCGGGCGGCGATGATCGCCAAGGGGCACGTGATCGAGCGCCCGGGCGGCTACTTCGAGTACACCCAGGCGTATCACGACAGCGTCCGCGCTTCGTCGTCCAGCAGTTCGTCCTCGTCTTCGTCCTCCTCCTCGTCATCATCGTCGGGCGGCGGGCGATCGGGCGGTGGCGGCGCTAGCGGGACCTGGTAGCGGCGTTCGCAGGTTCAGGGCGACGCGGGAAGCGCTCGCGCCCCGGCGGGGTCGGGCTGCCGCACCTCAGCGCGAGCCGAACATCATCTGCCGCGCGATCGCCGACTTCACCGGACCAAGCGCCTGCAACGCGGCGATGCCCAGGCCGCGCGCCGCGGCGGCGCCGGGCAAGGTCCAGGTGAAGCTGCGGGCGAGAAAATCCGTGGCGGCGATCATCGCCCAGCGGTCGGGGGCGCGCTGCCATTCGAGCCTGCGCAGCACCGTGTCGACGTCGCGCTCGCGGGCGAGCGAGCGCACCAGCTCGAAGGCGTCGCGCATGCCGAGGTTGAGCCCCTGGCCGGCGACCGGGTGCAGGGTCTGCGCGGCGTTGCCGATGCGCACCGTGCGGCCGTCGGTGAGGGTCCGCTCGGCGAGGAGGCCGAGGGGGAAGTTCTTCAGCGGCGAGACCGCCGCGAGCCGCGGCGTGCGCGGATGGAAGACGGTGTTGAGGACGGCGACGCGCTGCGCATCGTCGAGGTCCCGCACCGGGTCGTCGGCGCTGTCGACGCACCACACCAGGCCGGCGCGGCCGTCCTTCAGCGGCAGGAGCGCCGCCGGCCCATGGCGGGTGAAGCGCTCGTAGGCGACGCCGTCGGCGGGCGGGCTCGCGGCGTCGGCGACGAAGCTGGCGATGCCGACCCACGCGGTCTGGCCGTAGTCGTGGCGCAACGCCGGGCTGCGCCGGCCGTCGACGATTTCCTTTTTCGCCGCGGTGGCGAAGACCCCGCCCTCGGCGACGACCGCCAGGTCGAAGCGCTCGGCGATGCCGGCGTCGACCTCGACCCCCGCCGGCCCGGCGACGTTCTTCAGCGCCGCGACGCTCGCGCCGAAGCGGCTGAAGAGGCGCTTCGGCT
>DATCGH010000198.1:0-4711 GCA_036509055.1 Caldimonas sp. | reverse complement strand
GCGTCGCGGGCGACACGGTGGGCGTTGCCGTCGATGAAGCGCTGCAGCTCCTTCGGCCCGCCGTCGGCGTCGTCGCAAGTCACCCAACGCGCGACGTTGTAGCGCGCCGGCAGGATCCGCGCCTTGACGCCGTACTCGTGCTCGAGGCGGTGCGCGACCACTTCGAACTGAAGCTGTCCGACCGCACCGAGCAGCAGCATCGTGCCCGCGACCGGGCGAAACACCTGGATCGCGCCCTCCTCGCCGAGCTGGGTCAGGCCGGCGCGCAGCTGCTTCGAGCGCAGCGGGTCGGCGACCTCGACCGAGCGGAACATCTCCGGGGCGAAGAACGGCAGTCCGGTGTACTGCAGCGTCTCGCCTTCGGAGAGCGTGTCGCCGAGCTGCAGCACGCCGTGGTTCGGAATGCCGATGATGTCGCCGGCGAAGGCCTCGTCGAGCAGCTCGCGCCGTTGCGAGAGAAAGCTCACCACCGTGTTCGGCCGGAGCTCCTTGCCCGAGCGCACCACCTTGAGCCGCATGCCGCGCTCGAAGTGGCCCGAGGCGACGCGGACGAAGGCGATCCGGTCGCGGTGCGCCGGGTCCATGTTGGCCTGGATCTTGAACACCACGCCGCTGAACTTCGGCTCCTCGGGATGGACCGTGCGCTGCGTCGCCACCCGGTCGGCCGGCGGCGGCGCCAGGTCCACCAGGGCGTCGAGCACCTCGCGCACGCCGAAGTTGTTGACCGCCGAGCCGAAGAACATCGGCGTCTGCCTGCCGGCGAGGAACGCCACGCGGTCGAACGGCGGCGCGGCGTCGGTGAGCAGCGCGATCTCGCCCTCGGCCTGCTCGTACTGCATGCCGAAGCGGGCCGCGTAGGCAGGGTGGTCGAGGCCGGCGAGGATCTCGTCGTCGTCGCGGTCGCGGTCCTGGCCCGGCTTGAACACGCGCATCTGCTTCTCGCGCAGATCCATCACGCCGTGGAAGCTCTTGCCCATGCCGACCGGCCAGGTGAAGGGCACGACTTCCATGCCGAGCTCGCGCTCGATCTCCTCCATCAGGGCCAGCGGCTCCTTGACCTCGCGGTCCATCTTGTTGACGAAGGTCAGGATCGGCGTGTTGCGCGCCCGGCAGACCTGGAGCAGCCGCCGCGTCTGCGGCTCGACCCCGTTGGCGGCGTCGATCACCATCAGCGCCGCGTCGACCGCGGTCAGCACCCGGTAGGTGTCTTCGGAGAAGTCCTGGTGGCCGGGGGTGTCGAGCAGGTTGATGACGCAGCCCCGGTATTCCATCTGCATCACGCTCGAGGCGACCGAGATGCCGCGCTGCTTCTCGATCTCCATCCAGTCGGAGATGGCGTGGCGGGAAGCCTTGCGCGCCTTCACCGAGCCGGCGATCTGGATCGCACCGGAGAACAGCAGCAGCTTCTCGGTGAGCGTGGTCTTGCCCGCGTCGGGGTGGGAAATGATGGCGAAGGTGCGCCGGCGGCGCACCTCGGTGGCGAGGTCGGGCATCGGGAAGAAGGGGCGCCGCGACGGAGCGGCCGGGTGGAGCAGGGATTATCCGGTCCGCGGGCGGCGCGTCCGTCCGGGGCGTCCTGTCGACCGCGAGCCGGCCGCGTCCGGGGGTCGATGCAGCGAGGAACTTCGCGCCGAAGCCGGCCGAGGCACACTCGGCCGATGCCCGAGATGCCCGACGTCACCGTCTATGTCGAGCGATTGGCCGGCCGCGTCGTCGGCCGGCGGCTGCAGCGGATCAAGGTGCTGAACCCCTTCCTGGTCCGCACGGCCGTGCCGCCGCTTGCCGCTGCCGAGGGCCGCCAAGTCGAGGGCGTCGAGCGCCTCGCCAAGCGGATCGTCCTCGGGCTCGAAGGCGAGCTCTTCCTGGTCATTCACCTGATGATCGCCGGCCGCCTCAAGTGGCTCGCGCCTGGGAGCAAGCCGCCGGGGCGGATCGCGCTGGCGCTGTTCGAGTTCGAGACCGCCGGGACCTTGCTGCTCACCGAGGCCGGCACGCAGCGGCGCGCCTCGCTCCACCTGCTGCAGGGCCGCGATGCGCTGGCGGCGATGGACCCGGGCGGCATCGACGTGACGACGGCCGACCTCGCCGCCTTCGCGGCGCGGTTGGCCGCGGAGAACCACACCGTCAAGCGCGCCCTCACCCTGCCGCAGCTCTTCAGCGGCATTGGCAATGCCTACTCCGACGAGATCCTGCACCGGGCGCGGATGTCGCCGCTGGCGCTGACCCGCTCGCTCGACGCCGCTGCCGTGGAGCGGCTCTACGTCGCAGCCCGCGCCGTTCTCGCCGAGTGGACCGAGCGGCTCGGCACCGAGGCCGATCGCGCCGGCGGCTGGCCGGAGAAGGTCACCGCGTTTCATCCGCAGATGACGGTTCACGGCCGCTTCGGGCAGCCCTGCCCGGATTGCGGTGCGCCGGTGCAGCGCATCGTCCGTGCCGACAACGAGACCAACTATTGCGCCCGCTGCCAGACCGGCGGCAAGCTGCTCGCCGACCGGGCGCTGTCGCGGCTGCTCAAGGAGAGCTGGCCGAAGAACATCGACGAGCTCCGCTGAGGTCAAGGGCGCCGTTCGTGGGGGCGCCGACGCTTTCGAACGTCGCGAGCGAGTCGCTCAGTCGGCAGCGCCGTTGACGAACGGCCGGATGACGTCGAGCACGCGCTTGACGTAGCTCTCCTTCTCGCCGACCGGCGCGGCGTAGTGCAGCGCCCGGCCGGCCGCCGCCCAGCCGGCACCGCGCACCATCGCCCAGGCCGCGAGGTACTGCGAAGCGAGGCAGCCGCCGGCGGTGGCGATCGCCCCGCGGGCGCGGAAGGCCGAGTCGTCGACCCGCACCCCGGCCTCCATCAGCCAGGGTCGGGTCGTCAGGTCGGTGGCTGCAGGCTGGTCGGCGAGCAGGCCCAGGCGTGCCATCAGCAGCACGCCGGAGCACTGCCCGCCGATCGTCTGGCGCACGGGATCGAGCTGCAGGCGGTCGAGCAGCGACCCCTTCTTGCCGAAGCTGTCGGCGATGGCGCGGGTGTAGATGCCGCTGCCGAAGAGCACGATGTCGGCGCTGTTGGCGAACTCGAGCGGCTGCTGCGCCTGGATCGTCACCCCGTTCATCGAGGTGACCTTGGCCGAGGGACTGGCGATCTCCGCCTTCCAGCCCTGGGCCGAGAGCCGGTTCAGCAGGCCCAGGGCGATGAACGAGTCGAGCTCGTTGAAGCCGTCGAAGGTGACGATGGCAATCCGCATGGCTGCCATCGTAGACCGCATGCGCGCGGCCGAGGCCGGCGCCCGATCAAAACCCCGGGCTTCAGCGCCCGGCGACCTCGGCGTAATGCTCGAGCATGCCGGCCCAGCCGCTCGCCGAGGCGAAGGCGTCGCGCATGGCCAGCGCCTCCGGGCCGTACGCCTCGAGGCCGCGATGCTCGAGCTCGACCCGCGTGTGCCCGGCGTCGACGGCAACGAATCGCACCTCGACCTCGGTGCGCAGGGAGGGATCGAAAGTCCAGTTCGCGGCCAGCTGCCACGCCAGGACGACACGGCTCGGCGGCTCCCAGGTCAGGACCCGGCCCCAGTCGCACTCGCTGCCGTCGCTGCCGCGCTCGAACCAGCGACCGCCGACACGGGGCTCGACCACCACGTCGACGCATTCGGCCTGGCCGATGTGGTGCGAAGGCATCGGCCACCAGGCGGCGAAGCGCGCGGTGAACACCTCGAAGGCGATGGCCTGCGAGGCGGCGACCAGGACGGTCTTCTTCACGCCGAGCGGTGCGGCGACGGCAACGGTCATGACTTCTCCTTGAGGTGCGAGCGGGCGACCGCTTCGGCGGCCGATTTGAAGCGGGCGAGGCCGACATCCCAGAGGCTGTCGAAGAAGCAGCGCATCGAGGCGACGCCGTCGGCGTCGGGGCGATACAGGTTGCGGGTGCCGGCCGATTCGCGCGCCACCAGCCCGGCGTCGACCAGCACCTTCAGGTGTTGCGAGACCGCCGGGCGGCTGACCGACGTGTAGCGCGCGACCTCGGCGACCGACTGCGGCTCGCGCGAGAGCAGCAGGAAGACCTGTAGCCGGGTCGGATCGCCGAGCGCGGCGAAGCGGCGGGCGGAGAGGGCGAGGTGGGGGCGTGGCATGGTAGGCAATTGCTTACGGTAAGGATATACTTACCAAAAGGATGTCGTCAAGAGTCCCGCGACGGCATTCCGGCCATCGCGGCGGGGCCGTGCCCGGTGACGAGGTTGCTTCCGGCGGGGCCGGCTACTCGAGCAGGCTGCGCAGCATCCAGGCCGTTTGCTCGTGCACGGTAAGGCGCTGCGTCAGCAGATCGGCGGTCGGCTCGTCGCCGGCCTTCTCGGCGAGCGGAAAGATGCCGCGTGCGGTGCGGGCCACGGCCTCGTGGCCCTCGACCAGGATGCGCACCATGTCGAGCGCCGCGGGCGGCGTCTCGGGCACGTCCTTGATCGAGCTGAGCCTGCCGAACTGCGCATACGAGCCCGGGGCAGGATGACCGAGCGAGCGGATTCGCTCGGCGACCGGATCGACCGCGTTCCAGAGCTCGGTGTACTGCCCCATGAACATCAGGTGCAGGGTGTTGAACATCGGCCCGGTCACGTTCCAGTGGAAGTTGTGGGTCGTGAGGTAGAGCGTGTAGGTGTCGGCGAGCAGCTTCGACAGGCCCGCGGCGATCGCGGCCCGGTCCTTCTCGCTGATGCCGATGTTGATGCGCGGT
>DATCGH010000197.1:0-2582 GCA_036509055.1 Caldimonas sp. | reverse complement strand
CAGCGCTCGGCCTCCTCGCCGCCGAGGGCGCGGCCGGTGTAGAGCAGCTCGCTGGCGCGGCCCTGGCCGATGATGCGCGGCAGCATCGCGCAGGCGCCCATGTCGCAGCCGGCCAGGCCGACGCGGTTGAACAGGAACGCCGTCTTCGAGCGGGCGGTGCCCAGGCGCAGGTCGGAGGCCATCGCCATGATCGCGCCGGCACCGGCGCAAACACCGTCGATCGCGGCGATGATCGTCTGCGGGCAGACGCGCATCGCCTTGACCAGGTCGCCGGTCATGCGGGTGAACATCAGGAGCTCGGGCGCCTTCAGCTTGACCAGCGGGCCGATGATCTCGTGCACGTCGCCGCCGGAGCAGAAGTTGCCGCCCGAGCCGGCGAGCACGACCGCATGCACATCGTCGGCGTGACGCATCCGCTCGAACAGCTCGCGCAGCTCGGCGTAGGACTCGAAGGTGAGCGGGTTCTTGCGTTCCGGCCGGGTGAGCGTGATGCGGCCCACGCCTTCGCTCACGCTCCAGGCGAAGTGCTTCGCTTCGTGGCCGGCCAGCGGACGACGGTTGCCGGCCGCGAGGGCGGGGTCGACCCGCGACGACGACGTTTCGCTGCTGCTGTGGCTCATGACTTCTTGTCCTCGGAGGCGGGATCGTTGTTCGCGCTATGCACCAGGTGCACCCGGAGGCGCCCGAGCTGGGCATAGAGCTGGCGCACGGTGGCGGCATCGAGTCCGGCGAACAGCTCCAGCAGCCAGCTCTCGTGCTCGCGCGCCATGGTCTCGAAGCGGCGCCGGCCCTTGGCGGTAAGGCGCACGATCCAGGCGCGCCGGTCGCCCGGGCTGTTCTCGCGCACCACCGTGCCGTCCTTTTCCAGGTCGTCGGTCAGGCCGGTGACGTTGCCGCCCGTGACCATGAGGTAGCGCGACAGGTCGCGCATCTTCAGCCCGTCTTCGTAGCGGTAGAGCTGCGCCATGTAGTCGAAGCGGGCCAGCGACGTGTCGAAGCGCTCGCGCAGCCGGCGCCGGATCTCGGATTCGATGTGGGTGGTGCAGGCCAGCATGCGCAGCCAGAGCCGGGTCGCCGCATGGTCGCCGCTGCCGGCACGGGCCTCGTGGCCGAGCTCGTCGGCGTCTTCGAGCAGCGCGTGGGAGGGGTCGTTGTTCTTCATACGCCGAGCGCCTTGTTCGCCTGCTCGATGGCAGAGAGGCCCGTCCCCTGCGCCGCCATCTGCCGCTCGCGCTCCAGGTTGCGCTCGAGTTGGGTCTTGGCCGAGCGGTACTGCTTCGGCCACTCGAGCTCGGTGTAGCCGATGCGCGCCGATTCGAGCAGGGTCCAGGCCGGGTTGGCGAGGTGCGGCCGGGCGACGGCGCAGAGGTCGGCGCGGCCGGCGGCGATGATGCTGTTGACGTGGTCGGCTTCGGAGATCGCGCCCACCGCCATCGTCGGGATGCCGGCTTCGTTGCGGATGCGATCGGCGAACGGCGCCTGATACATCCGGCCGTAGACGGGCTTTTGCCGCTTGCTCACCTGACCCGACGAGCAGTCGATCAGGTCGACGCCCGCGGCCTTCAAGTGGCGCGCGATCTCGACCGCGTCGTCGGGCGTGATGCCGCCCTCGACCCAGTCGTGCGCCGAGATCCGCACCGAGATCGGCAGTGCCTTCGGCCAGACCTCGCGCATCGCCTGGAACACCTCGATCGGATAGCGCAGACGGTTCGCCAGCGAGCCGCCATACACGTCGGTGCGCTGGTTGGTGAGCGGCGAGATGAACGACGACAGCAGGTAGCCGTGGGCGCAGTGCAGCTCGAGCCAGTCGAAGCCGGCTTCGGCGGCGTAGCGGGTGGCGCGGACGAAGTCGTCGCGGACGCGATCCATGTCGGCGCGGGTCATCGCTTCCGACCAGTCGCTGGTACCGTCGAGATACTGCTGCGGCGAGGCCGAGATCAGCGGCCAGTTGCCCGATTCGAGCGGCAGGTCCTCGCCCTCCCACGGCACCCGGGTCGAGCCCTTGGCGCCGGCGTGGCCGAGCTGCATCGCGATCTTGGCGTCGCTGTTGGCATGGACGAAATCGACGATCCGCTTCCAGGCGTCGCGCTGCACCGTGTTCCACAGGCCCGGGCAGGCCGGGGTGATGCGCGCGTCCGGCGAGGGACAGGTCATCTCGGCGACGACCATCGCCGCGCCGCCCATCGCCCGGGCGCCGAGGTGCACCAGGTGGTAGTCGCCGGGGATGCCATCGACGGCCGAGTACTGCGCCATCGGCGACACCACGATCCGGTTCTTCAGCGTCGTCCCGCGCAGCGTGAACGGCGTGAACATCGGCGGGATCGGCCCGTGCGGCGCCACCCGCTGCCGGCCGGCGGCGGCGGCGATCCAGTCCTCGTAGCCCTCGACGTAGACCTTGTCGCGCAGGCGCAGGTTCTCGTGGCTGATGCGCTGGCTGCGCGTCAGCAGCGAATAGGCGAACTGCTCGGGCGGCAGGTTGACGTAGCGGTCGACGTGCTCGAACCACTCGGTCGAGTTGCGCGCCGCGTTCTGGATCTTCAGCACCTCGATGCTGCGCACCGCCTCGTAGTCGCGCAGCGCGC
>DATCGH010000196.1:0-3898 GCA_036509055.1 Caldimonas sp. | reverse complement strand
TGCCTCGGCACGATGGTGTACTTCAACCTCCTGGTCGCGGGACTGTTCATCTGCCTGATGGCGCTCGGCTACGCCTACTTCCTGACGACGGGAAGGCGGCGCGGCGACGCCCTCGCAGCAGCGGCGGCATGAACGAGGCGTTGCCGGCGGGCGCGGCCCGCCCGCTGACGCTGGCGGTCGGCGAGGCCGGCAAGGTTTCCGCGCTCTGGCTCGGGCCGGCGCAACCCCGGGCCTGCTACGTGTTTGCGCATGGCGCGGGCGCGGGCATGACGCATCCGTCCATGGCCGCCTTCGCCGAGGGCCTGGCCGCGCGCGAGGTGGCGACGCTGCGCTTCCAGTTCCTGTACATGGAGAAGGGCTCGAAGCGCCCCGACCCGCCGGCGACCGCGCAGGCCGCGGTCCGGGCGGCGGTCGATGAAGCGACGCGGCTCGGCGGCGGCCTGCCCCTCTTCGCCGGCGGCCGCTCGTTCGGTGGCCGGATGACGTCGCAGGCGCAGGCCAAGTCGCCGCTGCCGGGCGTACGTGGGCTCGCCTTCGTCGGTTTCCCGCTGCATCCGGCCGACCGTCCCGGGACCGATCGCGCCACGCATCTCTCGGCGATCGCCATTCCGATGCTCTTCCTCCAAGGCACTCGCGACGAACTCGCCAGCCTCGACCTGCTCAATCCGGTGGTCGCTGCGCTCGGGGCGCGCGCGACCCTCGAGCTGTTCGACGACGCCGATCATTCGTTCCACGTCCGCGCCCGCAGCGGCCGCAGCGATGCGCAGGTGCGTGAAGCGATGCTCGACGCCACCGTGGCCTGGATGGCGCCGATCGCGGCCCGCTGACCGGCCCCCATCGAAAGGGCGATGCGGCCTGCGCCGCGGCGCACGCGCCGCGCTCGCCGGCGGCACGATTCGCTACTTGATCGAACGCGATTGCCGAGCGCGCCGCGGTCGACGACGCTGCCGTCCGCGGCATGTGCCGCAGCCATCGGAAATTCCATGAACGCGTTCCCTATTCGTCGTGCCGTTGCCAGGGCGGCTTCGTTCTCCGCGGTCGTCGCCGCGGGCCTCGCGCTCAGCGCCTGCTATGTGGTGCCGATCGATCCGCGCACCGGCCAACCCTATCCGCCGACCTCGCGCGAGTCGGTCAATGCCTCGGGCTATTCGCTGCCGCCCGCGGCGCCCGTCGCCGTGGCGCAGCCGCCGGCGCCGACGCTCATCAACGTCCGCCTCTACCCGCTCAACGCCCAGGCCAACAAGGGCGGGATGCTGTCGGCTCAGGTGGTCGACAACAACGCCGGCCACGGCAGCTTCATGGTGCCTTACCTCGGCGACACGCTGCAGGGCGAATCGACCCGGGTCGATGCCAGCTATCCGTCGTTCGGCATCGTCCATCAGCAGGTGCTCGGCGCCGCTCCGCGCACCGTCACCGGCCGCCGCGGCGTCGCCAACGCGCACGGCTCGCGCGGCGTCAACGCGCAGTGCGAATACGTGCTCACCGGCCCCGGCTCGGGCACCGGCGTGTGCCAGTTCTCCGACGGCGCCTACTACCAGATGCACTTCGGCGGCTGACGCGAGCCGCGTCCGGGCCGCCCTAACATCGGCTCCGGCGCGGGGCGGTCCCGCGCGCCGTCGCGGGGAGTCCACTTGATCGACGTCCGCGCCTGGCTGGCTTCGGCGAGCTGGGCCTGCCTTTGCGGGATCGCCGCGTCACTGTTTCTCACGGTCTCGCTCGTGGGCCTCTTCGTCCTCTTCTTCGGCGCGCTGATCTCGGCGCTGCTCGCGCCGCTGCTCCTGTTGCTGCCCGCGGACTGGCAGTGGACCGGCTGGCAGTGGTTGGCCACTGGCCTGGTGGTGTGGCTGGCGGTCGTCTTGCTGTTCGGTGCGATCGCACGATCGGCCTACCTTCGCTGTCGAGCGGTCGTGTTCGTCAGCGCCGCAAGCTGGCCGCGGCCGTCGTCGATCATCGCCGGCGCCGTCGTGGCGCTGGTCCTGCTGGCGAGCGTGTCAAACCTCGGTGGCCGGTTGCTGCCTCACGACACGCCGTCGCCGGAGCCATCGCGCGACGAACCGCTGACGGTGTAGCGACTGCCGAGCAGGTAGTCGATCAGCCAGGCCACTTCCTGCTGGTCCGGCTCGAAGTAGTGGGTGTGCGCGCCGACGCCGAGGCAGGTTTCGGCCTCGGCCGCGACATCGAGCTCGCTGCCGTTCGGCGGGGTGGGCGCGAACGCGTCGTAGACCGAGGCGCGGCCGAGCGCTCCGGGATGCAGCACGTCGGCCAGCGGGTGGCCGAGCAGGTCGTCGTTCGGGCCGTCGCGGCTCCAGAGCCAGCGGCCGACATAGTCGCCGCTGGTGTAGGCGTTGAGCCACTGGCGCACGCCGATGTCCTCGGCGCGGGGGCCGCAGAAGGCGCCGTCCTTCCTCAGGACCCAGCGGTAGAGCGTCGGGAAGCGCGCGGCGTAGAGCTGGCGCAGCGGGCAGCCGGCGGTGAGGAGGCGGACGTCGCCGCCGAGCAGTTCGCAGAGCCGGTGGCGAGCCGGCGTCTCCGGCTTCTTGAGGCGCCGGCCCTCGCGCAGCCAGCGCAGGGTCTCGACGCTGATCACGCAGCCCTGGCTGTGCGCCACGATCACGATCCGGTCGCAGCCCTGGGCGGCGATGTGCTCGAGCAGCGCGACGTAGCGGGCGAAGATGCGGGCGCGCGGGATCTGCTTGCGCGGGAACTCGCGGAAGTAGTTGTCGACGTCGAGGGCGACGTCGAGCGGCGCCCGCACCGCCGGCGCATAGCGCGACAGCACGCCGCCGAGCAGCGACAGCGCCGCCGCCAGGCCGGCGGCGCCGAGCACCAGGGGTGCGAGCAGCGTCCTCGAGAGGCCCGACAAGGTGGCGCGCCAGGCGTCGAAGGCGCCGCGCAGCGCCGCGGGGATCTCGAGGCCGGCGAACACGTACAGCACCGCGACGCTCACCACCGCGCCGGCGAGGCAGATCGCGAGCATCAGCACGTCGGCCAGGCGATAGCCCGCGGTGAGCCAGCGCCCGAGCCGCAGCGCCTCGATGTTGAAGCGTTCCTGCCGGGACTGCACGCGCTGCACTGCCCCGGCATCGGTCGCGGCCGAGGCAGCGACCGCCGGCTCGACATCGGGCTGGCGGTCCTTGTTGCGGATCACAGAGAGCTCGGCGAGGACGCTCGGGAACAGGGTGACGATGGCGTACGCGAGCAGGGCGAGCAGGAGGATCGCCAGCGGCGCGAAGGTTTCGGTGCTGGCCACGTAGCGCTGCTGCAGGTAGACCTGCGCTGTGCTCTTGCCGGGCGGCACCCCGGCCGAGGCGGCATCGGTGAAGATGCTCGGCTCGTAGCTCACGCCGCCGAGGGAGAGGTCGAGGACGTTGCTGAGCAGCGCCCAGAGGGCCATCGTCATGACGACGAAGGCGCAGAGCGAGACGCCGACGCCGAGCCGGCCGGTGGCGACGCTGGCGCCCGGCCCGTAGCCATTGGGTCGGATGGGGGTGACGCCGGCGTGCTGCCCGGCGTCGCCGAACTGCGCGACCAGGCCGGCGCCGATCCAGAGCAGGAGCAGCGGCGCGAACACGATCCAGAACCCCTTGATCGTGACCAGGGTCAGCTCGGTGCCGTAGAGCGCGGCGCCGCGCCAGGCGTCGAGCGTGGCGCCGGCAGCCCCGAGGCGCGTGAAGCGGTGCAGCAGCACCACGGCGAGCAGCCCGGTCCAGATTGCCAGGCCGACGGTGCGGACGAATGGAAAGCGCTCGTCGGCGACGCGCAGCACCGCGTCGTAGGCGGTGGTGACGAGCGCGATCAGGACCACGCCGGTGATCGTCACCTCGGCACCCGTGACGAACAGCGAGACCGCCGCCATCGCCAGCATTGCCACGGGCAAGGCCTTCGATCGCGGCGAGCC
>DATCGH010000195.1:0-5489 GCA_036509055.1 Caldimonas sp. | reverse complement strand
GGCTGATGGCACAGGTGCGTCCGTGAACGAGCAATTGCGTATTTCTGCGAACGTGACCGACGATTTCGGCGAACGTGACCGGTTTGAGCGGTCGGTGCTGAGTTGCGTGGAATGGATTGTAGGAAGTGGCTGTTTGAAGGTGGTTGAGCGGCTCCGTGGTTGACGTTGGCGGATGCGGCGTCGCTATGCGGCGGCGGTGTCTTGCGGCGTAGCGGTATCGCTGCCTTCGGTATTCGCGGCGGCCGCTTTGCCGGGCCGCATCGACTTGCCTTTTAGGTTCAACCGATGGCTGCGCGACAGCAGCCGGTCGAGGATCGCGTCGGCAATGGTCGCATCGCCGATCCAGGCATGCCAGTGCTCGACGGGGAGCTGACTCGTCACGATCGTCGGGCGTGTTCCCGCGCGGTCGTCGATCACCTCCATCAGATCGGCGCGAGTCGGCCCGTCCATGGCGGCCAGCCCCCAGTCGTCCAATAGCAAGACGTCGGTCCGCGCCACTGCGGCGAGCCAACGCCCGAAGCCTCCGTTGCCGTGTAACACTCGCAGATCCTCGGCCAAGCGCGGCACCCGCAGGTACAGCGCCGAGTGCCCGCGTCGGCAGGCGTATTGCGCCAGCGCGCAGGCCAGCCAGGACTTGCCCGAACCCGTCGGCCCGGTGACCAGGATCGCGGTGCCGTCCTCAACCCACCGCGACAGCGCCAGGCTCATCAACGAGCTGCGATCGAAGCCCCGTCCGGGCTTGCTGTCGACATCTTCGATGCAGGCCTGCGGGTACTTCAGGCCAGCCTTCTTCATGAGCGCGGCGCGGCGCCTGTCATCGCGGTGGTGCACCTCGCGATCGACCATCAATGCCAAGCGCTCTTCAAAGCTCAGTGCCGTACTCGCGGCGCTGGAGAGCTGCTCTTCGACGGCCGAGGCCATGCCGGCGAGCTTCAAGTCGCGCAGCTGCGCCACGGTGTTGTTCATCATCATTGTGGAAGTCCTTCAGTGCGTGTTCAGTGGAAGTACGCGGCGCCGCGCAGGTTGTCGTGCTCGGGCGAGACCCACTCGGGCGCCGGCGCTGGCCGCTCGATCAGGTCACGCCGGTTGGTCAGGATGTCGCGCACATGGCGGTACTGCCCGGCGCCGAGCTCGAGCGCCAGCGCACAGGCCGCCTCGACGCGCTGCGGTCCGTAGCGCTTGGCCAGGCTGAGCAGCCCCAGGCAGCTGCGGTAGCCGTGCTCGGGATGGCGGAAGCGTTGCAGCAACTGCGTGACGAAGCGGCCGGTGCTCACGCCGATGTCGCCGCCCCAATGGATCAGCCGCTCGGGCGTCCACTCCTTGTGCGCCCGGTGGGACGCCGGCATGTGTTCGTCCAGCGTCGTGAACCCGCCTCGGCGCGAGCTGCGGGCATGGCACGCCACGCGCTCGCCGCGGTGGAGCACCTCCACCAGCGCGTCGGTGACGCGCGCCTCCAGCTTCAACCCCACCAACGAGTGCGACACGCTGTAGCGGTGCCCCTCGACCTCGACGTGGTAATCGATGTGCACCGCCACCGTCCTGAAGGTCGCCCATTGCCAGCGTTGCACCGGCAAAGCCGAGAGCGTCGGCGCATCCAGCGCGGCGAAGAGGCTGGCGCGGCTGCCCTCGAGCTTCTGGAACCGGCGCTCGTTGAGCGAGGGCAATAGCGCCGCAAGTGCAGTATCGGCGGCGTTCACATCCGCCAGCACGGTGTGCCGCAGTCGCGCCATCAGCCAGCGTTCGACGACCTGCACCGCCGACTCGGCGCTCGCCTTCTCGTAGGTCCAGAACTGCCCGCTGTTCAGCGAGCGGCGCATCCATAGAGGTTGAAGTCACGCACCCCTTCCATCCCTGGAACGGTCAGCGCCTGGTGCTGGCCACGCGCAAGCAGAACTGGGGTGAGGACCGTGTGATGTTCTTCGACGCCCAGGGGCGGCTGCGCTCGGTGCCGGCGAAGTGGACCGACGTGGATCCGCCGGACGCTCGGACCGAGGCTGCTGCGGGCCGCGCATTTGTCCGCGCGGACGACCTGCTGATGCTCGTGGCGCTGATCGGCGAGATCAAGAGTCGGCACCTGAGCCGGCGCCGGGATGTCAAGTAAATTGCGCCGCATGTGTAAACACATTGACGCCGCGCCAGGCTCATGTGTCGATAGTCTCATCCCTGCCATGGATGCCTCGTATCGTCTATGCAATGCAGAACGGAAGCGACACATCGGTCTTGACATCCAATGGTGTGCGGCATATTATTATTTACACATAAAGCGCCGCTCCGACTGTGCCCAAGCCTGCCAACAAGCTCGACCGATTGCGCCAGGCGGGGATCCTCAACGCGCAGCCGCAACGAGTTCGGGCGGCGTGGTTCCAGCCGGGCGGATTCTTCGACGCCAACGACCTGGTGCAGGTCAAGTACGAGATGCTTCGGCACGCGCGGCAGGACGGTGTCACCAAGGCCGAGGCGGCCGGCATGTTCGGCCTGTCGCGCCCAACGTTCTATCAAGCCGAGGTTGCGTTCGAGCGCGACGGAATTGCGGGTTTGCTGCCGCAACTGCGCGGGCCGAAGTCGGCGCACAAGCTGACCCCCGAGGTGATGGGCGTGATCGAGTCACACCACCATGGGGGTGGCCCGATGCACGCCCGAGAGATGGCGAAGCTGGTGCACTCGCAACTCGGCGTCAAGGTGCACCCCCGCAGCATCGAGCGAGCGATCGCTCGCAAAAAAAAACGCTGACACCTTCTTCGGCGCACTCCTCGCCGGGTCTGCCCG
This sequence comes from Caldimonas sp., assembly GCA_036509055.1. Lineage (GTDB taxonomy): Bacteria > Pseudomonadota > Gammaproteobacteria > Burkholderiales > Burkholderiaceae_C > Schlegelella_A. Next base: position 2,723 of record DATCGH010000195.1, on the reverse strand, counting down.
TCGATGCAGCGTTGAGCTACGAGCGGGTTCGCGCCGACGTAGTGGCCGGCCGAGCTCGACCCGACGCACTGGGCGCGATCGTCTTCCACGGCATGTGGCAAGGCCTGCGGGTGCTGCTCAGCACGCCAGCCTCGCCGTCGTCCTCATCGTCAGTGCCACCGACTTCGGCGACGGCACCCACCGGCACGCTCGATCGCCAGCTCGTGCGCCTGCTGGCCGACATGGTGCTGGCGACCCAGTTGGAGGTACACCATGCCCACTGAATCCGCTCTGAAGGTCGACGCGGACCATCTGCGCCGCGATGCGTTCCTGTACGTGCGGCAATCCTCGTTGCGCCAAGTGTTCGAGAACACCGAGAGCACCAAGCGCCAATACGCATTGCGCGAGCGCGCGGTCGCGCTCGGCTGGCCCCTGGAGCGCGTGCACGTCATCGACAGCGACCTGGGCCTGTCCGGCGCACAGGCAAGCGATCGCGATGGCTTCCAGAGTCTGGTCACCGAAGTAGCACTCGGCCACGCCGGGATCGTGCTCGGGCTGGAGGTCTCGCGCTTGGCTCGCAACAACGCGGACTGGCACCGCCTGCTCGAGCTGGCAGCACTGTCGCGCACGCTCATCCTCGACGAGGACGGGGTCTACGACCCGTCGCACTTCAACGACCGGCTGTTGCTGGGTCTGAAGGGCACGATGAGCGAAGCAGAATTACACATCCTGAAGTCGCGGCTACAAGGCGGTATCCTGAACAAGGCGCGCCGCGGTGAGCTGGAGATGCCGTTGCCGATCGGATTGGTGTACGACGGCGCCGGCCGTGTCGTTCTCGATCCCGACCGCCAGGTCCAAGACACCGTTCGGCTGTTGTTCGAAGCCTTCGAGGCCGCCGGCTCTGCCTGCGCCGTGGTGCGACGTCTGCGCGCTCAGGAGGTGCTGTTCCCGCGGCGCATCCGTCGCGGGATCGGCAAGGGCGATCTGCTGTGGGGTCTGATCGACCACTCGCGGGTGTTGCAGATCCTGCACAACCCACGCTACGCAGGAGCCTTCGTCTACGGCCGCTCGCGCATGGCTTGCAACGCGCAGTTGCGTCCGGTGCAACGCAGTGTGAAGCAACAGGACTGGAAGGTGCTGATCCGCGAGGCTCACGCGGGCTACATCGACTGGCAGCAGTTCGAGCGCAACCAGGTCAAGCTACGTCAGAACCTGGGCTTCGCGCCTGGCGAGAGGGGCAGGATGCCCCGCGAGGGCAACGGCTTGCTGCAGGGTCGCGTGCTGTGCGGCAAGTGCGGTGCCCGCATGCGGGTGCACTACGAGCCGCTCGGTGGACAGCTGCGGCCGTACTACCGCTGCTACGAAGAGGTCGTGCGCCGAGCCGGCAGACCGTGCCAAGCGGTCCACGGTCCGGCGGTCGACGCGGCGGTTGGCGCGTTGCTGTTGGAGACCGTGGCGCCGGCGGCAATCGAGGTCGCGCTGGCCGTGCAGGACGAGATCGCGCAGCGCATCGAGCAGGCCGCCGCGCGGCGCCAGGCGCAGCTGCAGCGCACGCGCTACGAGGCCGAGCTGGCCCGTCGCCGCTACGCCAAGGTGGATCCGGACAACCGCTTGGTGGCCGATGCGCTCGAGGCCGATTGGAACCAACGCCTGCGCGAACTCGACACCTTGCAGCAACAGCACGAACGCCAGCAGCACGAGGATGAGGCTCAGCTCGACGAGACGGCGCGCCAACGAATCGTCGACCTGGCGCGCGACTTCCCTCGCGTCTGGAACGACGCCAGAACCAGTGCGTTGGAACGCAAGCGCATGCTCGCGTTGTTGATCGAAGACGTGACGCTGGTGGCCGGGCCAAGCATCGCCGTTCACGTGCGTTGGCGCGGCGGGCGGACCCAGAGCCTGAGCGTTGACAAGCCGCGGCCCATCGCGCAGATCCGCAAGACCCTGCCGGAAGTCGTCAAGCTCATCGACGAATTGCTCGACACGTCAAGCGACAAGCAGGTCGCCCAAAGGCTCAACGAACTCGGGTACCGCAATTGGCGCGGTCAGTCGTTCACGCTGAAGAAGGTCATCGTCGTTCGCCGTGCCTATCAATTGCGCAGCCGCTTCGAACGGTTGCGAGAGCGCGGCATGCTCACTGGCGAAGAGATGGCCGAACAACTCGGTGTATGTCCGACAACCATCCACCACCTCGGTCGCAGAGGCGCGCTGACGCGTCACCTCTATGGCAACAATCACCGCTGCTTGTACGAGCCTCCCAATGGTGGTCAACTGCTGCGCGGCGTCGGCGGCCGCTACGGCAGCCAACCCGCCCGGTTCATCCCCGCTCCACCGTCCACACAAGGTGCAATATGAAGTCCACGCCTTGTCCTTCGGCGAATAGGGCCGCGCCGGCAGGATCGAGACACCGTAGTGTCGGGCGAAGTCGTGCACCGTCTGGTTGAGCCTGGGCTCGTAGCGACAGGCCTCGCTGACGAGTGCACGCGGGTTGTCCGGCACGATCAGTTGCGGCACGCCGCCGTAGAACGTCAACGCGCGGGCCATTGCGCCGAGCCAGGAGCGCATGCTCTGGTCGGCGGTGGCGCAGGCGAAGGTATAGCTCGATGCGCCCATGGCGGCGACGAAGACTTGCGCGCGCGAACCGTCAGCCAACTCGAGGGTCGCTCCAGCGTAGTCGATGAAGAGCTTCTCGCCGGCGCGTCGCTGCTGCCGCATCGAGCGCTTGAGCGTCTTGGCGAACTCCT
>DATCGH010000194.1:0-15897 GCA_036509055.1 Caldimonas sp. | reverse complement strand
GCCGAGGCCGCACGCGCCGAGGCCGACGGCAACACGCTGCTGATGGGCCATGTCGGCACGCTCGCGGTCGCGCCCGCGCTCTACCCGAAGCTTCCCTACGACCCACTCAAGAGCTTCGTGCCGGTGGCATCGGTCGCGCGCGTGCCCAACGTGCTCGTCAACGCAGGTTCTTCGTTCAGGACGCTGGCGGAGCTGATCGCCCGGGCGCGAGCGCAGCCGGGCGTCATGACCTACGCGTCGGGAGGCAACGGCAGCGCCGCGCACATCACCTTCGAGTACCTCAAGCTCGAGGCCGGCTTTCCGGCGCTGCACATCCCCTACCGCGGCACGGCGCCGGCGGTCACCGATCTTCTCGGCGGCCAGGTCGATGCCCTGTTCACCGGCGCGCCGGCGGTGCTGCCGCATGTGCGCAGCGGACGCCTGCGGGCGCTCGCCGTCTCCAGCCCGCGGCGCCTGCCGACGCTGCCCGACGCGCCGACCGTCGCGGAGAGCGGCCATCCCGGCTTCGACGCCGATCAGTGGTACGGCATCGTTGCCCCGGCAGGGACGCCGGCAGCCCTTGTCGCCAGCCTCAACGCGGCGATCAACAACGCGCTGCAAACGCCGGCCGTGGTGCAGCAGCTCGCCGCCGAAGGGGCGATCGCGACACCCGATTCGCCCAGGGCCTTCGGCGAGCTCATCGAACGCGAGATCCCGCGCTGGGCCGCCGTGGTCAAGGCCGGCAACGTGAAGCCCGATTGATCGACACCAAGGAGAAGAGCATGACTCGGATCGAATCCCTGATCACCGCGCTGCTGCTGGCGCTTGCCGGTGCGGCGACTGCGCAGACCGCGACGACCGGCGCAAAGGTGGAGGTGATGTGGCTCGGCCAGTCGGTGTTCAAGATCACGTCGCCTGGCGGCAAGGTGATCGTGACCGATCCCTGGCTGCGGACCAATCCCCTGACGCCGCCCGAGTACAAGCAGCTCGACAAGTTCGGCAAGATCGACGTGCTGCTGGTCTCGCACGGGCACTTCGACCACCTCGCCGACGCTGCCGCGCTCGCCCAGCGCTACGACACGCCGATCACCGCGCCCGGCGGCCTGAACCAGACGCTGACGACGCTCGGCGTGCTGCCCGCCAAGCTGCTGCCGCGCATGAACAAGGGCGGCACGGTCATGCCGGTTCCCGGCATCAAGGTGACCGCGGTGCACGCCGAGCACTCGTCGGAGCTGGTCAGGCGCAATCCCGTCAGTGACAGGACGAGACCCATGTCGGCGGAGAGCCCGTCGGCTGGATCATCGAGCTCGAGAACGGATTCCGCATCTACCACGCAGGCGACACCGCGGTGTTCGGCGACATGCGCCTGATCGGCGAGCGCTACCGGCCCGATCTCGCCCTGGTTCCGATCGGCGGCCACTTCACCATGGATCCGGCCGATGCCGCCTGGGCGGTGACGCAGCTGCTCAAGCCGCGTGTCGCGATCCCCATGCACTACGGCACCAATCCGCTCGCCAAGGGAACCGCCAAGGAGTTCGTCGATGCGATCGGGAGCAGCGCAGTCAAGATCATCGTCGCTGTCCCCGGTCAGGCGCTGGAGTTCTAGCGCCGCGTCATGCGCCCTCGCGCGTGAATTCGATCGCTCCTTCGGGAAGGAGATAGAGCACCAGTGCACGGCCTTCGGTGACCGTCGGGCGGTGGGCGGTTCCCGGCCCGTAAACGCACCAGCCGGCTGCGTGGCCATCGAACCGTGCGCCGCCGCCCAAGGGCATGATCAGATCGATCTCGCCGTTCGGGTGGCTGTGATGCGGGCCAACCACATTGTCCATGTCGACGACGTCGACCGAGAACCGGTTCAGGTCGTCGCTGGCCTTCAGCACGCGGCCGTAGCGGATTCCGCCGCCTTCGCGCTCGCACATCCAGCCTTCGGCCACGCCTTGCCGGCAGCTCCGCTCGATCGAGCCGAAGGTTTGCGAGCCGGGGCCGTGCTCCGCGTTCAGCCAGCGCTGGAGGTCGGCATCGAGCGGGCGGCCCGCGATCTCGGTGGTCAGCTTCGCGATCAGGCCGCGGAAGTCTTCCTTCGACATGCAGTTTCTCCTTGGCGCGACCGATCGAGCATAGCTCCAGAGGCTCGGCCTTCGGGCGCCGCTAGGCGGTCGGCCGCGCCTCGAACGAGCCGAAATCTCCCTCGCCCGCGAACACATCGACCGCATCGACGGCCGCCGATCCCGGGCCCCGCCTTGCCCAGACGACGATCCGGTCGACTGCCTGCCGCGGGCCGCTCACCATGGCCTCGACCGTTCCGTCGCGACGGTTGCGCACCCAACCGCGAATGCCCAGTCGCCGGGCTTCCTCGACCATGGCCCAGCGGTAGCCGACCCCCTGGACTGACCCGCGAATCTCGAGCCGCAGTACGATTTCATCCATAGAGCACTCTTTCGTGCCTGGCCGTCAGCGTAGCGGAACGGGGACGCCAGGGCCTTTTCAAGCTTCTTCCTCGGCGAGAAACCCCACCGGCCGCCACGGCCTGACAACAACAACGGAGACCCCATGAATCTTTGCGAACGTCTTTCGCGCGCCGCGCTCCACCTGGCTTTGGCGGGTGCGGCTCTGGCCGCGCCCCTGGCGCAGGCCGCCGATGCCGGGCCGATCAAGATCGGTCTCATCCTGCCGATGACCGGCCAGCAGGCTTCCACCGGCCGCCAGATCGACGCCGCCGTCAAGCTCTGGATGGCGCAGAACGGCAACAAGGTCGCCGGCCGGCCGGTTGAGGTCATCCTCAAGGACGACGCCGCCGTGCCCGACACGACCCGGCGGCTCGCCCAGGAGCTGATCGTCAACGACAAGGTGGCGGTGCTGGCGGGCTTCGGCATCACGCCGACGGCGCTGGCCACGGCCCCGCTCGGCACCCAGAGCAAGACGCCGATGGTGGTGATGGCGGCAGCGACATCGAGCATCACCCAGGCGTCGCCTTTCTTCATCCGCACCAGCTTCACGCTGCCGCAGGTGACGGTCGCGATCGCCGACTGGGCGGCGAAGAACGGCATCAAGAAGGCGATCTCGCTGGTCGCCGACTACGGCCCGGGCTTCGACGCCGAGAAGTTCTTCGACAGCCAGTTCCGCCTCAACGGCGGCCAGGTGCTGGACAAGCTGCGCACGCCATTGCGCTCGCCCGACTTCGCGCCGGTGCTGCAGAAGGTGGCTGATGCCAAGCCCGATGCGCTCTTCGTCTTTCTGCCCTCGGGCCAGGGCGCGACCTTCATGAAGCAGTTCGCCGAGCGCGGCCTCGACAAGTCGGGCGTACGCCTGATCGCGACCGGCGACGTCACCGACGACGACCAGCTCGCCGACATGGGCGAGGTCGCGACCGGCGTCGTCAACTCGCACCATTACTCGGCGGCCCATCCCTCGGAGACGAACAAGAAGTTCGTCAAGGCGTTCGAGGCGGCCAACAAGTTCCGGCCGAACTTCATGGCGATCGGCGGCTACGACGGCATGCGCGTCATCTACAAGGCGCTCGAGGCGACCAAGGGCGAGGGCGGCGAGAAGCTGCTCGAGGCGATGAAGGGGCAGATCTTCGAAAGCCCGCGCGGCCCGGTGCTGATCGACGCGCAGACCCGCGACATCGTCCAGGACGTCTACATCCGCAAGGTCGAGCGCGTGCCGGCGATGGGCAACCAGCTCTACAACGTCGAATTCGACGTGATCAAGCAGGTCAAGGATCCCGGCAAGGCGAAGTGACGGGGGCTTTGCGGCCATGCTGACGCTGCTCTTCGACGGCGTCGCCTACGGGATGCTGCTGTTCCTGCTGGCCGTCGGGCTGGCGGTGACGCTGGGGCTGATGAACTTCATCAATCTCGCGCACGGCGCCTTCGCGATGGCGGGCGGCTACATCACGGTGCTGCTGATGAACCGCGCCGGCGTGCCGTTCCTGGCCTGCCTGCCGCTGGCCTTCATCGGCGCGGGCCTGCTCGGCGCCGTGCTCGAGCCGACGCTCTACCGGCGGATGTACGCGCGGCCGCATCTCGACCAGGTGCTGTTCTCGATCGGCCTGGTCTTCATGGCGGTGACGGCGGTCGACTACTTCGTCGGCTCGATGCAGCAGAACATCCAGGTGCCGGCGTGGCTGCAGGGCCGCTTCGACATCGCCTGGATCGGCATCGGCCGCTACCGCCTCTTCATCATCGTCGTCTGCGCCGTGCTGGCGCTGGCGCTGCAATGGGTGCTGGTGGGAACGCGCTTCGGCAGCCGCCTGCGCGCCGCCGTCGACGACCGGCGCGTCGCCAGCGGTCTCGGGCTGGACGTCAACCGCATCTTCCTCGCGACCTTCGTCGTCGGCAGCGGCCTGGCCGGGCTCGGCGGCGCGCTCGGCGCCGAGGTGCTCGGCCTCGACCCGTCGTTCCCGCTCAAGTTCATGATCTATTTCCTCATCGTCTGCGCCGTCGGCGGCACGACCACGATCACCGGGCCGCTGCTGGCGGCGCTGCTGCTCGGCATCGCCGATGTGATGGGCAAGTACTACGTGCCCAAGCTCGGCGCCTTCATCGTCTACACGCTGATGGTCCTGATCCTGCTGGTGCGGCCGCAGGGCCTGTTCGCCCGCGCCGGGGCGGCACGGTGAGCGCCCGGGCCGCGGCGGCGCTGGCGCACGACGCCCGCTGGCGCGGCTGGGAGCTGGCGACGCTGGCGGCCCTGCCGGCGGCGTGGCTGCTGCTGCCGGGCCAGGCGCTGATCCTCAACGAGATCGCCATCCTGGCGCTGTTCGCGCTCTCGCTCGACCTGATCCTCGGCTACGCCGGTGTCGTTTCGCTGGGCCATGCCGCGTTCTTCGGCCTCGGTGCCTACACCGCCGCCCTGTGCGCCAAGCTGCTGACGCCCGACCCGTGGCTCGGCATGGCGGCGGCCGTCGGCGCGACGGCGCTGCTCGGCTTCCTGACCAGCTTCCTGATCCTGCGCGGCTCGGACCTGACGCGCCTGATGGTGACGCTCGGCATCGCCCTCATCCTCTACGAGCTCGCCAACAAGCTCGACTGGCTGACCGGCGGCGCCGACGGCCTGCAGGGCGTCGTCATGGGGCCGGTGCGGACCCCGTTCGGTGCCTTCGAGTTCGACATCGGCGGCCGCGTCGCCTGCGCCTACACGATGGCGCTGCTCGTCGCCTGCCTGCTCCTCGTGCGCCGGATCGTCCACTCGCCGTTCGGCTTTTCGCTCCAGGCGTTGCGCGACAACCCGCTGCGCGCCGCCAGCATCGGCCTGTCGGTGCATGCGCGGCTGGTCGTCGCCTACACGATCGGTGGCGCGATCGGCGGCGTCGCCGGCGCGCTGCTGGCCCAGACCAACGGCTTCGCCTCGCTCGACGTCCTCGATTTCCACCGCAGCGCCGAGGTGCTGCTGGTGCTCGTGATCGGCGGCACCGGCTACCTCTACGGCGGCCTGTTCGGCGCCGTCGCCTTCAAGCTGCTGCACGACCTGCTCTCGGCATGGACGCCGCAGTACTGGAACTTCTGGATCGGCGTGTTCCTGGTCGTGCTGGTGATCGTCGGCCGCGAGCGGCTGCTGCGGCCGTGGTCGTGGGGCCGGCGATGAGCACGGCGAAGGTCGTGCTCGAGACGCGCGGACTCGTCAAGCGCTTCGGCGGCATCGTGCCGACGAACGACGTGACGCTGCGCATCGAGCTCGGCGCCCGCCACGCCCTGATCGGCCCGAACGGCGCCGGCAAGACGACCCTGATCAACCTGCTCACCGGCACCCTGGAGCCGAGCGCCGGCTCGATCTGGCTCGACGGCGCCGACATCACCCGGCTGGCGCCGCACCGCCGGGTGCGCCGCGGCGTCGTCCGCACCTTCCAGATCAACCAGCTCTTCGGCGGCCTGACGCCGCTGCAGTCGCTCGCGCTCACGGTCGCACGGCAGCTCGGCCTCGGCGCCGGCTGGTGGCGGCGGCTCGGGGCCGATCCCCGCGTCGGGCCGGCGTGCGATGCGCTGCTGCACCGGTTTCGCCTCGAGGATGTCCAGGGTCAGCGCGTCGCCGAGCTCGCCTACGGCAAGCGGCGGCTGCTCGAGATCGCGATGGCGCTCGCCTGCCAGCCGCGCGTGCTGCTGCTCGACGAGCCGGTGGCCGGCGTGCCCGAAGGCGAGCGCGAGGAGATCTTCGACATCGTCAACGCCTTGCCGGCCGAGGTCTCGGTGCTGCTGATCGAGCACGACATGGATCTGGTCTTCAACTTCGCCCGGCGGGTGACCGTGCTCGTCAATGGCGCGATCTTCGCCGAGGGCGATGCCGCGACGGTCGCCGCCGACCCGCGGGTCATGGCGGTCTACCTCGGCGAGGGCGGTCATGGCTGAGCTGCTTCGCGTCGACGACCTGCGCGCCGGCTACGGCGAGGCCGTGGTCGTCCAGGGCCTGGGCTTCTCCCTCGACCAGGGGCAGTCGCTGGCCTTGCTGGGCCGCAACGGCACCGGCAAGACGACGCTCATCAACACCCTGGTCGGCGTGACGAAGCGCTTCTCGGGCCGCATCGTCCTCGCCGGCCAGGACCTGACGCGCCTGCCCGCGCACGCCCGTGTCGCCGCGGGCATCGGTTGGGTGCCGCAGGAGCGAAACATCTTCAAGTCGCTGACGACCGAGGAGAACCTGAGCGCCGTCGCCCGGCCGGGGCCTTGGTCGATGGAGCGCGTCTACGCGCTCTTCCCGCGCCTTCGCGAGCGCGCGTCCAACATGGGCCACCAGCTTTCCGGGGGCGAGCAGCAGATGCTCGCGGTGGCGCGGGCGCTGGTGCTGAATCCGAAGCTGCTGCTGCTCGACGAGCCGCTGGAAGGGCTGGCGCCGATCATCGTCGAGGAGCTGCTTGGCGCCATCGCCCGCGTCGTTCGCGAGGAGGGCCTGAGCGCGATCATCGTCGAGCAGAGCCCGCGGCTCGTCCTGCCGATCACGCAGCGGGCGATCGTGCTCGACCGCGGCAGCATCGTCCATGAAGGCAGCAGCGAAGATCTGCTGGCAGATCGCGCCAGGCTGGATCAGTGGCTGGCGGTGACGAAGCGATAGGGACCGGCGGTAAACATTGCGCCTATGATGTCTTTGCAAGGTGTGTATCGAACTTGCGATCTCGATAAAGGAGTGAGACATGGCCAAGAAGAAGGCTCAATCGGGGGTCTATCGCGTCACGGAAATCATCGGCACCAGCCCGATTTCCTGGGAAGACGCAGCAAGAATTGCCGTCGAAACAGCCGCGGCGTCGCTGCGTGATCTGCGTGTCGCCGAAGTCAGCAAGCTCGACATGAAGATCGACGGCGGCAAGGTCGTCGCCTTCCGGGCGAAGGTCTCGCTTTCGTTCAAGTACGAGGCCTGACCGCCGCTCGGGGCTTCGAACCCGGACCGAAGTTCGCGCGAAGCGCCGCGTGCCGGTTCAGTCCCCCACGATCTTCCGCTCCCGGATGATCGTCCCGAAGCGCTGGTAGTCGTCCCGTGCCTTGGCCTCGAACTGGCCCGGCGTCATGGGGGCGGTCGAGCCGCCGAGTGCGCCGATGCGCTCGGCGACCGGCTTCGTCGCCAGGATCCTGTTGATCTCCGCGTTCAGGCGCTCGATCACGGGTTTGGGCGTCGCCGCCGGCGCGTAGAAGCCGAACAGCGTGTCGGCGTCGAAGCCCTTGAGCCCCGACTCGTCGAGCGTCGGAACGTCGGGATAGAGCGGCGTGCGTTGCAGGCCGCCGACGGCGAGCAGCTTGAGCTTGCCGGCCTGCACCTGGGGCAGCCCGATGCCCGGGTCCATGAGGAAATCGATCTGCCCGCCGAGCAGATCCTGCAGCGCCGGCGCCGCGCCACGGTAGGGAATGTGCCGCGTCGTGGCGCCTGCCTGGCTGTTCATCATTTCGCCGGCGAGATGCGGCGAGCTGCCATTGCCGGGCGAGCCGTAGCTGAGCTTGCCGGGATTCGACTTCGCATAGGCGAGGAATTCCTGGACGTTCTTCGCCGGGAACTCCGGCCGGACCACGAGGTAGACCGACACGCGCGCTGCCGCGGCCACCGGCGTCAGGTCCTTGGCGGGGTCGAAGGTCATCTTCGGGTAGATGTGCGGATTCACCGAGACCATGCCGCCCGAGCTCATCAGCAGCGTGTAGCCGTCGGGCGCCGACTTGGCGACCGCGTCGCCGGCGACGTTGCCGCCGGCGCCGGTCCGGTTCTCGATCACCACCGGCTGACCCAGCGCCTCCTGCAGCGGCTGGCCGACGAGGCGGGCGATTTGGTCGGCCGCGCCGCCCGGGGGGAAGCCGACGACGATGCGGATCGGCTTCTCGGGCCAGGCCTGGGCGAAGGCGAGCGGCGAGGCGACGGCCGCTGCGCAAGCGAGGATCGAGAGGACGAGGGCAGCGCGACGACGGGCGGGGAGGGCGGTCTTCATGGTGTCTCTTCGGGCGGGTGCGTTCAGGCGACGACGATCTCGACCAGCGCCGGCGCCGACGAGCGAAGCGCCGCTTCCAGGGTCGCGCGCAGCGCTTCCGGGCGATCGACGCGCACCGCGTCGACGACGCCCATGCCGCGCGCCAGGGCCACGAAGTCGAGGCCGCTGAGGTCGGTGCCTTCGAGCCGGGCGCCGGCGGCGAAGCCGAAGGTCGGCGCGAACTCCTGCAGCGCCGCGTAGCGCCGGTTGTTGAGGATGACGAAGGTCATTGCCAGCTTGAGCTGCACCGCGCTCCACAGCGCCTGGATCGAATACATCGCCGAGCCGTCGCCGACCAGCGCGATCACGCGCGCCGAGGGCCGTGCCAGGGCGACGCCGACGGCGGCCGGCAGGCCGAAGCCGAGACCGCCGCTGGCCATCGTGTAGAAGGTTCCGCTCTTCAGCATCGGCAGGTGGCCGTGCATCACCGGACGCGAGCTCGGCGCCTCTTCGACGACGATGTGATCGGGATCGCGAACGTCCGCCAGGGTTTGCAAGGCATAGGCCACCGACATCGGCACCGACGGCTCGGCCCGCGGCCGTGCCGGCCGACCCGCGGGCACGGACCGCAGGCGCGGCGCGGCCCCCTGCAGCAGCGTCTGCACCGCGTCGCGCAGGTCGCCGACGGCGGAGGTGCCGACCGGCGCACGCGCGGCGGTCTCGGCATCGTCGATGATCTGGCAGAGCGTGGCGCCGGCCGGCACATGCGGCCCGTGCCCTTCGACGTGGTAGGTGAAGGCGGGCGCCCCGAGCACCAGCACCAGGTCGCTGCCGGCCAGGGCGGCGACGATCCGCTCGCGCATCGCCGGCAGAAAGCCGGCGAACTGCGGGTGGTCCTCGGCGAAGCCGCAGCGCGCCGACATCGGCGCGGTGAAGACGCGCGCCCGATGGCGCTCGGCCAGGGCCCGGACCTCCTCCCAGGCGCCGCCGCGGTCGACGCCGGCACCGACGACGAACGCCGGCCGCTCGCTCGCATCGAGCTGAGCGCCGATCGCGTCGAGCACAGCGGCGTCGCAGCGCGGCGCCCGGCTGACGCGCCGCGGCTCGACCGATTCACAGGCGCGGGCCCAGTCGTCGGACGGGATCGAGACCAGGACCGGGCCGCGCGGCGGCTGCATCGCCAGGTAGTAGCCGTGGGCGATCGCCTGGGGCACGTCTTCGGCGCGGGCCGGCTCGCAGCTCCACTTGACGTAGGGCTTGGGCAGCTCGGTCGCCTGCGCCGAGAACAGGAACGGGTCGAACGGGAACAGCGACCGTGCCTGCTGGCCGGCGGTGATGACCAGCGGCGTGCGGTTCTTCCAGGCGGTGAAGATCGCGCCCATGGCGTGGCCGACGCCGACCGCCGAGTGCAGGTTGACGAAGGCGGCGTTCCCGGTCGCCGTCGCGTAGCCGTCGGCCATGCCGACCACCACCGATTCCTGCAGACCGAGGACGTATTCGAAATCGGCCGGGAAATCGAGGAACAGCGGCAGCTCGGTCGAGCCGGGGTTGCCGAAGATGCGCTGCATGCCGAGCGAGCGCAGCAACTGCAGCACCGCGTCGCGCACGGTTGGGGGAGGGGCGGTCATGGAAGGCGGCGGGGCTGCGCCATTGGAGACCGGCGGCGCGCGCGCCGGTCCTAGGTGTCTCCCCAATTCCGCAGGTTTCTCTGGGACACCAATGACGGTAGCGCTATCAGTCTCCTAGAATGCGCGTCATGGCGTCCGATTCCGCTCCCTCTCGCCGGCCTCGGCGCGGCAGTGGCGCGGTCACGCTGCACGACGTCGCCAAGCTCGCCGGCGTCGCGCCGATCACCGCATCGCGAGCAATCAATACGCCCGGGCAGGTGTCGGAGCCGGTGCGCAAGAAGGTCGCCGAGGCGATCTCCCGCACCGGCTATGTGCCCAACATCCTGGCCGGTGGCCTGGCGTCGGCGCGCAGCCGTCTGGTGGCGGCGGTGGTGCCGACGATTGCCGGCCCGGTGTTCCTCGAGACCGTCCAGTCCCTGACCGGCGCGCTCGCCGAGCGCGGCTACCAGCTGATGCTCGGCCAGTCGGGCTACTCGAGCAACCGCGAGGACGCCTTGCTCGGCGCGATCATCGGCCGGCGGCCCGACGGCATCGTGCTGACCGGGATCATGCATTCCGCCGAGGGGCGCAAGCGCCTGCTCGCTGCCGGCATCCCGGTGGTCGAGACCTGGGATCTCACGTTCACGCCGATCGACATGCTGGTCGGCTTCTCCCATGGGGATGTGGGCCGTGCCGTTGCCCAATTCCTCCATGCCAAGGGCCGGCGCCGGCTGGCGATCGTGTCCGGCAGTGACGAGCGCGCGAAGCGGCGCCAGGACGCGTTCCAGAACGCGGCATCGGCCCTCGACCTCGATCCCGTCCGCGTCGTCGTCGTGCCGGCACCGACGACCTTGCGCAGCGGTCGCGCCGCGCTCGCCGAGTTGTTGCAGAGCGGCAGCGGGGTCGATGCCGTGTTCTGCAGCTCCGACCTGCTGGCCCTCGGCGTCATGACCGAGGCGCAGGCGCGGGGTGTCGCCGTGCCCGAGAAACTCGCGATCGTCGGCTTCGGCGATCTCGAGTTCGCCGCCGACCTGCATCCGGCGTTGACCACGGTGCGGATCGACGGCATGGCGATCGGCCGCCAGGCGGCGCAGTTCATCGTCGATCGGGCCGAGGGTCGCGCGGTCGAGCAGCGAATCGTCGACATCGGCTTTTCGATCGTCGAGCGGCAGACCACCTGAGAAGCCCGAAGCAGCGCGGGGGCATTCATTGCGCACCCGTTAAGGTAGCGCTACCATTGCGGCGAAATCTGCCCTTCCCCCTGGAGACTCCGTGAAGAACCTGATCGCTGCCCTCGCTCTCGGCCTCGCCGCCGCGTCCGGCGCGCTGGCGCAAGCCTGGCCGTCCAAGCCCGTCACCCTGGTCGTGCCGTTTCCGCCGGGCGGATCCACCGATTTCATCGCCCGGGCGATCGGGCCCTCGCTCAACAAGACCTTCGGCCAGTCGTTCATCGTCGACAACAAGGCGGGGGCGACCGGGACCATCGGCGCCGCCGCGGTCAAGCGTGCCGCGCCGGACGGCTACACCTTTCTCGTCACCTCGCTCGGTCCGCTGGTGATCGCGCCGCACCTGATCAAGGGCATGCAGTACGACGCGCTCAGGGACTTCGATCCGATCACGGTGGCGGTCCAGGCGCCGAACGTGCTGGTCGTGCCGGCGAGTTCGCCGCACAAATCGCTCGCCGACGTGATCGCCTACGAGAAGGCGCATCCCGAGAAGATGAGCTTCGCCTCCTCGGGCAACGGCTCCAGCGACCACCTCACGGCCGAGCTCTTCTGGCTGGAAAGCGGCACGACCGGACTGCACATTCCGTACAAAGGCGGCGGCCCGGCCATTTCCGACCTGCTCGGCGCCCAGGTCGATGCCTCGTTCCAGAACGTCAACGCGGTGCTGCAGCACATCAAGAGCGGAAAGCTGAGGGCGCTCGCGGTCACCGGAGAAAAGCGTTCGCCGGTGCTGCCCGAGGTGCCGACCATGGCCGAAGCGGGCGTGCGCAACGTCGACGTCTATTCCTGGCAAGGCATCGTCGGTCCGAAGGGCCTGCCCGCCGACGTGCGCACGAAGTTCCACGAGGCGGTCGTCGCCGCCCTCAACGATCCGCAGACCAAGGCGCAGTTGAGCGCCCTCGGCCTCGAGGTCGTCGCCAACACGCCGGCCCAGTTCGCCGCCTTCCAGCAGCAGGAGTTTGCCCGCTGGAAAAAGGTCATCGAAGTCAGGAAGATCACGGCGGACTGATGCGACGCCGCGCCGATCCGCATCCAGGACCCCGCCGAGAACCGACATGACCAGCCACTCCACGCCGAAGATCACCGAGCTGCGGGTGATCCCCGTCGCCGGCCGCGACAGCATGCTGCTCAACCTGAGCGGCGCGCACGGGCCGTTCTTCACCCGCAACCTGCTGATCCTGAGCGACAGCGCCGGCCGCACCGGCGTCGGCGAAGTGCCGGGAGGCGAGAAGATCCGGCAGACGCTGGAAGACGCCCGCGCGCTGATCGTCGGCCAGCCGCTCGGCTCGCAGCAGCGCCTGCTGCAGGAAGTGCAGAAGAAGTTCGCCGATCGCGACAGCGGCGGCCGCGGCCTGCAGACCTTCGACCTGCGCACCACCATCCATGCGGTCACGGCGATCGAATCGGCGCTGCTCGACCTGCTCGGCCAGCACCTCGGCGTGCCGGTGGCGGCGCTGCTCGGCGAAGGCCAGCAGCGCGACAAGGTCGAGATGCTCGGCTACCTGTTCTACGTTGGTGACCGCACGCGCACCGACCTGCCCTATGCCAGCGAGCCCGACGCCGGCGACGACTGGAAGCGGCTGCGCCACGAGCCGGCGATGACGCCCGAGGCGGTGGTGAGGCTGGCCGAGGCGGCGTACGCGCGCTACGGCTTCAACGACTTCAAGCTCAAGGGCGGCGTGCTGCGCGGCGACGAGGAGGTCGAGGCGATCGTGGCGCTGCACGAGCGCTTCCCGGAAGCGCGCGTCACCCTCGACCCGAACGGCGGATGGCTGCTGAAGGATGCGATCCGCCTGATGCGCGACATGGGCGGCGTCGTCGCCTACGCCGAAGATCCGTGCGGCGCCGAGGAGGGCTTTTCCGGCCGCGAGGTGATGGCCGAGTTCCGCCGCGCCACCGGCCTGCCGACCGCGACCAACATGATCGCCACCGACTGGCGCCAGCTGAGCCACGCGCTGGCACTGCAGTCGGTCGACATCCCGCTCGCCGACCCGCATTTCTGGACGATGGCCGGCTCGGTGCGCGTCGCCCAGACCTGCCGCGACTGGGGCCTGACCTGGGGCTCGCACTCGAACAACCACTTCGACGTCTCGCTGGCGATGTTCACTCACGTCGGCGCCGCGGCGCCCGGGCGCGTCACCGCGATCGACACCCACTGGATCTGGCAGGATGGGCAAAGGCTGACGCGCGAGCCGCTCGAGATCGAAGGCGGCCTGGTGACGGTGCCGACCCGGCCCGGCCTGGGCGTCGAGCTCGACATGTCGGAGGTCGAGAAGGCGCATCAGCTCTACCTGCGTCACGGCCTGGGCGCGCGCGACGACGCCAGCGCGATGCAGTTCCTGATTCCCGGCTGGACCTTCAATCCGAAGCGTCCGGCCCTCGACCGCTGAACCGGAGCGAGCCATGCGAGAGAACAAGCTGCGCCAGATCTGGAAGACCGGCGGTGCCGCGGTCAACGGCTGGCTCGCGATTCCGAACGGCTTCAGCGCCGAAACCATGGCTCACCAGGGCTGGGACACGCTGACGGTCGACATGCAGCATGGCGTGGTCGACTACCAGGCGATGGTGGGCATGCTGCAGGCGATCTCCACCACCGACACCGTGCCCATCGTCCGCGTGCCCTGGCTGGAGCCGGGCATCCTGATGAAGACCCTGGACGCCGGCGCCTACGGCGTGATCTGCCCGATGGTCAACTCGCGCGAAGATGCGGAGCGCCTCGTCGCCTGGACCCACTACGCGCCACGCGGCACGCGCAGCTTCGGGCCGGTGCGGGCATCGCTCTACGGCGGCGCCGACTATCCGAAGCTCGCCAACGAGACCATCGTCGCCTTCGCCATGATCGAAACCGCGGCGGCGCTCGACAAGCTCGACGACATCCTGTCGGTGCAGGGGCTGGACGCGATCTACATCGGCCCCTCGGACCTGTCGCTGTCGCTCGGCTGCAGGCCGGTGCTCGACGACCTCGACCCGAAGGCGCAGGCGGCGGTCGAGCACATCCTGGCGCGCGCCAAGGCGCACGGCGTGGTCGCCGGCATCCACAACGGCACGCCCGAGACGGCGCTGCGGCGCGTCGCCGCCGGCTTCCAGTTCGTCACCGTCAGCTCCGACGCGCGCCTGATCGCCGCGGGCTCGCAGCAGGTGTTGGCGAAGATGCGCGCGACCCCGGCGGCTCCCGCCCCGATCGGCAGCCCGTACTAGGCCGCGGCCAGTCCTCTCGAAACTTCACGACGAAGGGAAGAACATCATGAAGATCGGATTCATCGGCCTCGGCATCATGGGCACGCCCATGGCCCTGCACCTGGTCGACGCCGGCCACCAGCTCTACGTCCACACCCGGAGCAAGCCCCCGGAGGCGATCGCCGCCTCGACGGCGCAGGCCTGCGCCCATGCGGCGGAAGTCACCGGCCATGCCGACGTGATCTTCACCATGGTCCCGGACACGCCCGACGTCGAGGCGGTGCTGTTCGGAGAGAACGGCGTCGCCGCCGGCCTGAAGGCGGGCGCCGGGACGCGCAAGACGATCGTCGACATGAGCTCGATCTCGCCGATGGCCACCAAGGCGTTCGCGCGCCGGATCGCCGAGCTCGGCGCCGACTACGTCGATGCGCCGGTCTCGGGCGGCGAGGTCGGTGCCAAGGCCGCGTCGCTCACGATCATGTGCGGCGGCGATCCGGCGGTCTTCGAGAAGGTTCGCCCGTTGCTGGAGAAGATGGGCAAGAACATCACCCTCGTCGGCGGCGTCGGCGACGGCCAGACGACCAAGGTCGCCAACCAGATCATCGTCGCTCTCAACATCGCCGCCGTCGGCGAGGCGCTGCTCTTCGCCAGCCGCGCCGGGGCCGATCCGGCCAAGGTCCGTCAAGCGCTGATGGGCGGCTTCGCCGCCAGCCGCATTCTCGAGGTGCACGGCGAGCGGATGATCAAGCGCACCTTCAACCCGGGCTTTCGTATCCGCCTGCACCAGAAGGACCTGGGCCTGGCGCTGCAGGGCGCGCGCGAGCTCG
This sequence comes from Caldimonas sp., assembly GCA_036509055.1. Classification (GTDB taxonomy): domain Bacteria; phylum Pseudomonadota; class Gammaproteobacteria; order Burkholderiales; family Burkholderiaceae_C; genus Schlegelella_A. Next base: position 704 of record DATCGH010000194.1, on the reverse strand, counting down.
GCGTCTCGCTGCCGCAGACCGCGAGCGCCGCCCAGCTGATGAGCGCCTGCGCCGCCAACGGCATGGCCGACCTGGATCACTCGGCGCTGGTCAAGGCGCTCGAGCTACTCGCCGGCCACGCCGTGGCGGAGGGCTGACCGGCCCCGCTGGCGCGAGGCCGGCCGACGGGTCGGCTCCGCGCCGCTACTCCTTGCAGTAGAGCACTTGCCGGCTCTGCGTGCCGGTCACGTAGTGGCGCGTGATCCAGCTCATGTTGAGGCTGTAGGCGCACACCGGGTCGGCGGAGATGTTCACGGCGTTGCCCGGGCCGGCCGGGCCGCTGGCCGCGCCGCGGAAGAAATAGTCCACCGGCGGGAACGCGCCGTTCGGCATCGGCGGCGCCGGATGAACGTTGCCGTTGTTGTTGTTGATCGTCAGGCTGTACGACCGCAGGTGCGGATGGTCGAGCGTGAACAGGGCGTGGATCTCGGTCAGGCCCATGATCGGATTGCACGCGTTGGCCATCAGCTCGGAGATGTTGAGCAGGGCCACCGACGGCGTGTTGTCGAGCACGATCGAGTCGAGCGTGTCGGTGAACAGGCCCGTGTTGGTGGTCGCGTCGCGCACCTCGAAGATGATGCGGTAGCGGCGGATCGGCTCCTTCTCGGCGGCGGTGAGGGCGCGGCCGGCCTGCAGCTTGTCGTTGCCCCAGGCCGGGAAGCGCG
>DATCGH010000193.1:0-2799 GCA_036509055.1 Caldimonas sp. | reverse complement strand
GTCTACAGCAAGCGCACCTTCTACCTCGACGAGGATTCCTGGGCGGCGGTGGCGAGCGACGAGTACGACGCTCGCGGCCAGCTCTATCGCACCGGCTTCGCCTACAACGCGCCGAGCTACGACTTGCCCGCACCGTACACCGACATGTTCGGCCATTACGACCTGGTCGCCCGCCTCTATTCGCTGACCGGCTTCATCGCCGAGACCGGCGGCCTGAAGCTGACCAAGCCGCTGCCCGAGCGCGAGTGGACGGCTGACGCCCTCGCCGGCGCCGGCGTGCGCTGATCGCAACACAACAAGCACGGGAGATTCCGATGCAACGGCGCACCCTCCTCAAGGCGCTTGCCGCGGGCGGCGTGCTGCCGCTCAGCGCCGGTGCCGCCGCTCCGGCGGCATCGACACCCTGGCGGGACGTGCTCGACACGCCTGCGCAGAAAAGCCCCCTGGCGGCCCGCGGCCTGCTGACCGGCCTGACCCGTGCCGGCAAGCGCCTGGTGGCCGTCGGCCAGCGCGGCCATGTGCTGCTGAGCGACGACGGCGCCAAGACCTGGCAACAGGCCGACGTGCCGGTCAGCGCCGACCTGGTGGCGGTGTGCTTCCCGAACGCCGAGACCGGCTGGGCCGTGGGTCATGACGGCGTGGTGCTGAAGAGCATCGACGCCGGCCGGACCTGGACCCGCCAGCTCGACGGCCGCGGCCTCGGCGAGGTTCTCGTCGCCCACTACACCCGCAGCGGCGACGCCAAGTGGCTCGCCGAGGCGCAGCGGTTCGCGGCGCAGGGTGCCGAGAACCCGTTCCTCGATGTCTGGTTCGACGACGACCGCTCCGGCTTCGTCGTCGGCGCCTTCGGCCTCGTGCTGCGCACCGTCGACGGCGGCAAGAGCTGGGAGCCGCTGATGCACGCGGCCGACAACTCCAAGAGCCTGCACCTGTATGCCGTGCGCCGCATCGGCGGCGAGCTGTTCGCCGTCGGCGAGCAGGGCCTGGCGCTGAAGCTCGATCGCGACAGCGGCCGGCTCGCGGCGATGACCCTGCCTTACGCCGGCACCCTGTTCGGGCTGGTCGGCAAGGGCCGGATCGTGATCGGCCACGGGCTGCGCGGCAACGTCGTTCGCAGCACCGATGCCGGCACCACCTGGCAGAGCGTGCCGACCGGCGTGGGCGTGGGCCTGACGGCCAGCACCCTCGACGAGCGCGGCCGCATCGTCATCGTCAGCCAGGCCGGGCACGTCCTCGCCAGCAGCGATGAAGGCGCGAGCTTCGCTCCCCTGAAGATCGAGCGGCCGATTCCGGCCGCCGCGGTCGCGAGCGCCGGCCCGGGCCTGCTCGCGCTGGCCGGCCCGCGCGGCGTCCAGACCGTCACCTGGGCCTGACGAAGGAACATCATGCACGCAGGCACCTCCGCGCCCATCGCCCCGCTGACGCTGGAACAGTTCGACCCCTCGAGCGGCTCGCCGCTCGAGCGCGCGGTCTTCAACAACCGCAAGGTCGTGATGCTGGCCTGCGCCATCGTCACGGTGCTGCTGGCCGGTCTGGCCGTGGCGAAGCTCTCGCTCAGCGCGAGCTTCGACAAGATGATTCCGCGCAGCCATCCCTACATTCAGAACTATCTGGAGAACCGCGTCGAGCTGCGCGGCCTGGGCAATGCGCTGCGCATCGTCGTCGAGAACCCGAAGGGCGACATCTACGACCCGGCCTACCAGGCAACGCTGCGCAAGATCCACGACGAGATCTTCCTCACCCCCGGCGTCGACCGGGCCTGGGTCAAGTCGCTCTGGGCTCCGGGCGTGCGCTGGACCGAGGTGACCGAAGAGGGCTTCCGCGGCGGCCCGGTGATGCCGGACAACTACGACGGCAGCGCCAAGGCCACCGAGCAGCTGCGCGCGAATATCGCCCGCTCCGGCATCGTCGGCAGCCTCGTCGGCAACGACTTCAAGTCGAGCATGCTGGTGGTGCCGCTGCTCGACAGCGACTCCAAGGACAAGGCCCAGCGCATCGATTACCGCGAGCTCTCGAGCGCGATCGAGAAGATCCGTACCCGGGTCGAGGCCGACGGCAGCGTCAAGCTGCACGTGATCGGCTTCGCCAAGCTGGTCGGCGACCTGATCGACGGCCTGTTGCAGGTGTCGCTCTACTTCGGCCTGGCGGCGCTGATCGCCGCCGCGATCATCTGGCTCTACACCCGCTGCATTCGCTCGACGGCGCTGGTGATGGCCTGCTCACTGGTCGCCGTGGTCTGGCTGCTGGGACTGGTGGCGGCCTTCGGCTTCGAGCTCGACCCCTATTCGATCCTCGTGCCCTTCCTCGTCTTCGCCATCGGCGTGAGCCACGGCGCGCAGAAGATGAACGGCATCATGCAGGACATCGCCCGCGGCGCGCACCGCCTGGTCGCCGCGCGCTACACGTTCCGCCGCCTGTTCCTGGCCGGGCTCACGGCGCTGCTCGCCGATGCGGTCGGCTTCGCGGTGCTGATGGTGATCGACATCGACGTCATCCAGGACCTGGCGCTCACCGCCAGCCTCGGCGTGGCCGTGCTGATCTTCACCAACCTGATCCTCCTGCCGGTGCTGCTCAGCTACGTCGGCGTGAGCGACGGCGCGGCCGCCCGGACGCTGAAGGCCGAAAGCGACAGCCACCAGAACCGCGGCTTCAACCGCCTGTTCAACCTGCTCGGCCACCTGGTCGAGCGGCGCTGGGCGACCTTGGCGGTGGCGGCAGCGGCGGTCCTCCTCGGCGCCGGCTATCTGGCGAGCACGCACCTCAAGATCGGCGACCTGGATCCGGGCGCACCGGAGCTCC
>DATCGH010000192.1:0-4845 GCA_036509055.1 Caldimonas sp. | reverse complement strand
CGGAGGGGAGCGCCCCGCCGACCCGATCCGATCCGGCCTCGACGCCCCGAGTCGGCTCCGTCGGACCTGCGTTCGCAGAAGACATCAGATGATCTCGAAATACCGCTTCAATTCCCAGTCCGTGACGCCATCGAGCCACTGCCGCCATTCCCATTCGCGGGTGGCGGAGAAATGGTCGACGAAATCGTCGCCGAACCAGTCGCGCGCCACCCGCGACTGCTGAAAGACGCGGGTGGTCTCGATCAGGGTGCGCGGGGCGCGGGGGATGTGCTCACCGCCCTGGTTGGTGCCGGTGACCGGCGGCGCGGTCAGCTTCCAGCCCTTGTCGATGCCTTCGAGGCCGGCGGCGATCACCGCGGCCATGGCGATGTAGGGGTTGACGTCGGCCCCGGGGCAGCGGGTCTCGAGCCGGGTCGCCTTGGGACTGCCGGCGATCACGCGAAAGCTCGCGGTTCGGTTGTCCATGCCCCAGGTCGGCTTCACCGGCGCCCAGAAACCGTCGACCAGGCGCTTGTAGCTGTTGATGGTCGGCCAGAACATCGGGGCCATCTCCATCAGGCAGGCCACCTGGCCGGCGAGGTAGCTCTCGAACAGCGGGCTCATCTTGCGCGGCGAGCTCGCGTCGTAGAACAGGTTGGCCTTGCCGTCCTTGCCTTCCTTCAGGCTCTGGTGGATGTGGCCGCTGCAGCCCGGATAGGCCGCGTTCCACTTGGCCATGAAGCTCGGCATGATGCCGAAGCGGGCGCCGATCTCGCGCGCGCCGGTCTTGAACAGGATCGCCCGGTCGGCCTGCTCGAGCGCCTCGCCAAAGGCGATCGCCACCTCGTAGACGCCGGGGCCGGTCTCGGTGTGCAGGCCCTCGATCGGCACGCCGAAGGCGAGCATCTCGTCCATCAACGCATTCATGAATTCGCGCCGGTGGTTCATGCGCAAGAGCGAGTAGCCGAACATGCCCGGCGTCAGCGGCGTCGGGCCGACGCCCTGCTTGGCCGCCCAGCTCTGCGGCGTCTCGATGAAGTTGAACCATTCGAACTCCATCCCCGCCATCACCGAGAAACCCATCTTCTCGGCGCGCTTGAGCACCCGCTTCAGCGTCTGGCGCGGGCAGATCGGCGAGGGCGTGTGGTCGGCGTTGACGAACTCGCCGAGGAAGAACGGCACGTTGCCGTCCCAGGGCACGCTGCGCTGGGTCTGGAGGTCGAGCCGCGCCAGGGCGTCGGGGAAGCCGTGCTGCCAGCCGGTGAGGGTGGCGTTGTCGTAGGTCTGGTCGGCCATGTCCCAGCCGAAGACGACGTCGCAGAAGCCGAAACCGCCGCCCGGCGAGGGCTCGGCGGCGCCGAGGAACTTGTCGAGATGGAGGTACTTTCCGCGCAGCACGCCGTCGATGTCGCTGACCGCGACCTTGACCTTGTTGCTGCCGCTCTTGCGAACGGCGGTGAGCGCGGGATGTTCGGGGGTGGGCGTGGTCATCGCTCGATTGTGGCGCCGCGGCGGCCGGACGGCGCCGTCGTCAGCGCAGGTTCGGCACGCCGCTGGCGATGCCGAGGTCCTTCATCGTCGCGGCGACCGCCGCGACCGCACCCTTCATCTCCTCGGGGCCGATCGCGCCGATGCAGCCGACGCGGAAGGTCTCGACCTCGGTGAGCTTGCCCGGGTAGAGGATGAAGCCGTGCTTCTTGACCGCGTCGTAGAACGGCCGGAAGGCGTACTTCGGATCCGCCGGCGCATGGAAGGTGACGATGATCGGCGCCTGGATCGCCGGGTCGAGGAAAGGCACAAAGCCAAGCGCCTTCATGCCGCCGACCAGGGCCTCGTAGTTCGCCGTGTAGCGCGCCAGCCGGGCCGGCCGGCCGCCCTCTTCCTCGAACTGGCGCATCGCCTCGGCCAAGGCCGCGACCACGTGGGTCGGCGGGGTGAAGCGCCACTGCCCGGTCTTCTCCATGTAGACGTGCTGGTCGTGCAGGTCCATCGCCAGCGAGTGCGAGTTGCCGGCGGCGCCGTCGACCACGTCCTTCCTGATGAAGACGAAGCCCATGCCGGGCACGCCCTCGAGACACTTGCCGCTGGCCGCGACCAGGGCGTCGAACTTCACCTCGCGGGCATCGATCGGCAGCGCCGCGAACGAGCTCATCGCGTCGACGATCAGGCCCTTGCCGTGGCGGGCGCAGACATCGGCAATCGCCTGCAGCGGATTGGCGACCCCGGTGCCGGTCTCGCAATGGATCAGGCCGACGTGGCTGATGCTCGGATCGCGCTGCAGCGCCGCCTCGAGCGCCTGCGGCGAGACCGGCGCGTCCTCGGCGTGCGGCAGGATCGTCGTCTTGCGGCCCATCAGCGTCGACAGCTTGCCCATGCGCTTGCAGTAGGCGCCGTTGTCGAGCACCAGCACATGGCCGGTTCGCGGCACGATCGTCGCCACCGCCGCCTCGACCGAGAAGGTGCCGCTGCCCTGGAGCGGCACGACGACATGCGTCTCCTCGCCATGGACGATCGCCAGCAGCTGGCGGCGCAGCTCGGTGGTGACGGCGATGAAGCTCGAATCCCACGAGCCCCAGTCGCGCAGCATCGCCCGCTTGGTGCGCTCGGTCGTGGTCAGGGGACCCGGGGTCAGAAGGATCGCGTCTCGCGGCATCGCAGTCTCCGTAGTCGTTGTCGAGGGCGTCGACGGCCGATCAGCGCGTCGCGCTGCCGCGCCAGGCCTGGGTGCGCCGGTCGATCAGCGCGCCCACCGCCATGAACAGCAGCGTCACCACAGTGGAGGCCACGGTGATCAGCATCGCGCAGGCGGCGGCGGCGCCGGCCTCGCCGGCCTCGTCGAGGTTGAGGATGGCGATCGCCGCGACCTTGGTGTCGGGCGAGTAGAGGAACACCACCGCCGAGATCGTCGTCATCGCATTGACGAAGAAGTAGCGGGCGATGTCGACCAGGGTCGGCGTGCAGATCGGCAGGGTGACGCGGCGCAGGGTGGTGAAGAACGGCACCTTGAGCGAGGCGCTCACCGCCTCGAACTCGGCATCGAGCGACTTCAGCGCCGTCACCGCGGTGAGGTGCCCGGTGGTGTAGAAGTGGACGACGGTGCAGACGATCAGCAGCGCCATCGTCTGGTACATGCCGTTCAGCGGATTGGCCGGCGCGTTGAAGAAGAAGATGTAGCCGAGGCCGAGCACCAGTCCCGGCACCGCCATCGGCAGCATCGCCAGCAGGCGCACCAGCGGCCGGAGCGCGTCCATGCCGCGGGTCTTCTCGAGCATGTAGGCGCCGACGAAGACGACGATCGTGCCGAAGAACGCCGTCCCGGTCGCCAGCGTCAGGCTGTTGACGAAGGCGCTGCCGACCTCGGCATCGACCAGGCCCATGGTGTAGTGCTTGAGGGTCGGCTTCAGGTTGTACGGCCAGTAGGTCGCGATCGAGGCGAACGCCGCCATGCCGATCATCGCCAGCATCAGGGCGCTGATCAGCGCCGCGTAGGCGAACATCAGCCGGTCGAAGACCTTCGCCGGCTTGGGCGAATACGGCACCGCGCGGGCCGTGAGCATCGCCGTGAGCTTGCGCCGCACCAGCCAGTCGATGCCGAAGGTCAGCACCGCCGGCGTCAGCAGCAGCAGGCCGACCACCGCGCCGCGCTGGAAGTCCTGCTGGCCGATGACGAGCTTGAAGACGTCGGTGGCGAGCATGTTGAAGTTGCCGCCGATCACCTTCGGGATGCCGAAGTCGGTCATCACCAGGGTGAAGGCGACCAGCGCCGCCGAGATCAGGCCGTACTTCGCGCCGGGCAGCGTGATGGTGAAGAACTTGCGCCGGGTGGAGGTGCCGAGCGCCTGCGCCGCCTCGTAGAGCCGGGCATCGGCGAGGGCGAGCGCGCTCACCAGGATCATCAAGGCGTGCGGGAACACCGCGAAGCATTCGGCGATGACGATGCCCGGCGCGCCGTAGATGTTCTCGAAGCCGAAGGCGGTGACCAGGCCCTTGGCGATGCCCTGGTTGCCGAACCAGTAGATCAGCGACAGGGCCGAGAGCAGCGAGGGGGCGAGCAGCGGAATCAGGGCGATGGTGCGGAACACGCTCTTGCCGGGAATGCAGCTGCGCGTCATCGCGTAGGCGAAGCCGAAGGCCAGCGGCACCGTCAGCACCGTCACCAGCGCCGAGACCCAGACGCTGTTGAAGAACGACTGCAGCAGGGCCGGCGTCTTCACGTAGGAGGCGAAGTTGGCGAGGCCGACGAACGCACCGTCGGCGTTCTGCAGCGACTTGGCGAGGATGGCCGCGAGCGGCAGTGCCAGGAAGGCGACCAGCACCAGCACCAGCACCAGCAGGGTGGCGTGGGCGACCCGGTCGGTCCAGTGGGCGCGCTGGCGCAGGGCGCGGGCAGCGGGCAGCGGGAGGACGGCCGACACGATGAACTCCCTCGGACGCGACTAGAAGAAGCGCATCCGCTCGGGCAGCACCTTCAGCGGCAGCCGGCTGCCGACCTCCAGGCCCTGCTCGGCGAGGTAGTTGAGCGACAGGTAGACGGTGATCGGCTCGCTACCCATCGCCTCGGCATTGACCCGCACCAGGCAGTAGGAGCCGAGGAACTCGATCTTGTCGATGGCACCGTCGAAGACGTTGACGTCGCCGGGGGCGATCGGTCGGGCGAGCACGTCCTCGGGGCGCAGATAGACCTTGACGTCGCGCTCGGTCTCGGTGTCGTGCTCGCAGGCGAAACGGCTGGCGCCGATGCGCAGGTCGCGCCCCGGATGGAGCCGGCCGGTGAGGACGTTGATCTTGCCGACGAAATCGGCAACGAAGGGCGTCGCCGGGTCGCGGTAGACCTCCATCGGCGTGCCCACCTGCTCGATCACGCCA
>DATCGH010000191.1:0-4138 GCA_036509055.1 Caldimonas sp. | reverse complement strand
TGTTCCCCCTGGGGCTGGCGAGGGTGGAGGCCGCCGATGCCCGTCTCGTTCCCTGGGCCTGGGCGGTCAACGGCTGTGCGTCGGTCACCGGCGCGGTGCTTGCCACCCTGCTTGCCATCCACATCGGCTTCACCGCCGTGGTCGCCACTGCGCTCGTGCTGTATGCGCTTGCGGCGGCGGTCGCCTCACCCGCGAAGCCACAATCACGGACGACGAAATTCTCATGAGCATCGAACCGACACCGTTGAAGATGCCGGCCGTGGCCGGGCCGGCCCGCTGCGTCTGGGAAGCCGGCGCGACCCTCGGCGAGGGCACGTGCTGGTCCGAGCGCGCCCAGGCGCTGTGGTGGGTCGATATCCTCGAGCGCCGGCTGTACCGCTATCGCCCGGCCGATGACGGGCGCGCAAGCTGGAGCTTCGACGAGGAGATCTCGGCCGTCGCCGAGCGCGCACAGAGCCCGGGCCTGATCGTCACGCTGCGGCGCGGCTATGCACTTTTCGACCCCGAGGCGAACGGCGCCGCGCCACGCTATCTGCACCGGCCCGAGGCGGAACCGCCGGGCAACCGCTTCAACGACGGCAAGTGCGATGCCTTCGGCCGCTTCTGGGGCGGGACGATGGACTTCGCGTGCGAGGCGCGCACCGGGGCGCTCTACCGCTACGACGCCGACGGAGCCTGCGTGCGGCACGACCTGGGCTACGCCGTGACCAACGGTCCGACGTGGTCGCGCGGCGGTCGCACGATGTACTTCAACGACACGGTGCGAGGTCGCGTCAATGCGTTTGACTTCGAGCCGGAGTCGGGCGCACTGTCGAATCCGCGCCAGTGGCTGCGCTTCGCGCCCGGCGACGGCCTGCCCGACGGCATGACGACCGACGCCGCCGGCCGGATCTGGATCGCCCACTGGGGCGGCGCCTGCGTGAGCTGCCACGAGCCGCTGAGCGGTGCCGAGCTGGGCCGCGTGGCACTACCCACGAGCCACATCACGAATTGCGCTTTCGGCGGGCCCGATCTGCGCACGCTGTACGTCACGAGCGCGCGGTCCGGGCTGTCGCCGGAGCAATTGACGGCCGAGCCGCAGGCCGGCGGGTTGTTCGCGTTCGAGCTTGCCGAGCGGGGCGTCGCGCCGGCGTTGTTCGCCGGCTGATGGCGGCGCACGGCCTAGATCAGCCCGTTCCCCGATTCGAGCACCGCGCTGATGTCGTCGCGCGTCTCCTTGAGCTGCACCAGCGTCGCCTGCTGCGCGGCGAGCGGATCGCGGTGCAGCAGCGCGGTCAGGATCGCCTTGTGGCGAGGCAGCGAGAGGGCGTGCGTGTTCGGGTGCCGGCTGCTGAGCTTGATCGACTCGCGCAGCGCCAACGACAGCATGTTGCCGATGTAGGCCAGCAGGTCGTTGTTGGTGGCTTCGGCGATGCGGCGGTGGAACGCCAGGTCGGGCTCCAGAAGCTCCTCGGGCGTGCGCGCCGCTTCCATGCCGGCGTAGGCCGCAGCGATGCCTTCGAGCGCTTCATCGCTGGCCACCTTCGCCGCCAGCGCCGCGGCCGCCGGCTCGAAGACGCGGCGCACGGTCAGCAGCGTCTCGACGAATTTCGGCGGCGGCTGCGTCTGGATCAGCCAGTACAGCACGTCGGGGTCCAGCAGGTGCCATTCGCTGCGCGGGCGCACGGTCGCGCCGGCGCGCTGGCGCGACAGCACCAATCCCTTGGCGACCAGCACGCGCGTGGCCTCGCGCAGCACCGGCCGGCTGACGTCGTACTCCGCCAGCAGCGCGGCTTCGGCGGGCAGGCGGTCGCCGGGCTTGAACTCGCCGGCGACGATGCGCATGCCCAGGTCGCGCACGATGCGCGCGTGCATGCTCTTCCTCTCCGGCGGATGCCGGTAGTCGCGATGGCCGTGGCCCGCGCTCAATTCCAGCCCTCCCTCGGTAGGCGCCCAACCCATCAACGGGCCCAGCGCAACACCAGCGGATCGAGACGGCGCGCCGTCTCGATCAGGCCCGCGCGGGTTGTGGGATGCATGGCCGGGAACGGCTGGCGCGGCGCTTCGCAGGCGATCACGCCGCCCTCCTGCATCAGGGCCTTGGCCGACAGCAGCCCGCCCTGCCGATTCTCGAAATTGATCAGCGGCAGCCAGCGCGTGTACTCGGCGATCGCGTCCTCGCGCCGGCCGGCCTCGTACGCATCGATGATGCGGCGGATGCCGTCCGGATAGCCACCGCCAGTCATCGAGCCGGTGGCGCCGGCGTCGAGGTCGGGCAGCAGCGTGATCGCCTCTTCGCCATCCCAGGGTCCCTCGATCGCCGCGCCGCCGAGCCGGATCAGCTCGCGCAGCTTCGAGGCCGCTCCCGGCGTCTCGATCTTGAAGTAGGAGACGTGCTCGATCTCGCTGGCCATGCGGGCGAGAAAGGGCGCGCTCAACACCGTGCCGCTGACCGGCGCGTCCTGGATCATGATCGGGATGGCGAGCGCTTCCGAGAGCGCGGCATAGAAGGCGTGGATCGCGGCCTCGGGCACGCGGATCGTCGCCCCGTGATACGGCGGCATCACCATCACCATCGCCGCGCCCATGGCCTGGGCGCGGCGGCTGCGCTCGACGCAGACGCGGGTGCTGAAGTGGGTCGTCGTGACGATCACGGGCACGCGGCCGGCGACGTGCTCGAGGATGGCCTTCGTCAGCACCTCGCGCTCCTCGTCCGCGAGCACGAACTGCTCGGAGAAGTTCGCGAGGATGCAAAGGCCGTTCGAACCCGCATCGATCATGAAGTCGACGCAGCGCAACTGGCTTGGCAGGTCGAGCTCGCCCGAGGGCGTGAACGTGGTCGGCACGACCGGGAAGACGCCGCGGTACCGGGCAGTGCTTGTCATGAGGACCCTTTCGTGCGGTGGCTCAGTGCGAATGCGCCGGCACAGCCGCGCCGCGGCAGCCGACGAGGAAGTCGAAGTCGCAACCCTCGTCGGCCTGCAGCACGTGCTCGACGTAGAGCTTGCGGTAGCCGCCGGCGTCCTCGGGATGCGCGACCCGCCCACGGGCCCACGCGGCGAGGCGGGACTCGAGTTCGGCGTCGGTGATGTCGAGATGGAGGCGCCCGCCGGCACAGTCGAGCTCGATCCAGTCGCCTTCGCGCACGACCGCGAGCGGCCCGCCGGCGCGCGCCTCGGGCGCGACGTGCAGGACCACGGTGCCGTAGGCGGTGCCGCTCATGCGCGCATCGGAGATGCGCACCATGTCGGTCACGCCCTCGGCCAGCAGCTTGGGCGGCAGGCCCATGTTGCCGACCTCGGCCATGCCCGGGTAGCCCTTGGGGCCGCAGTTCTTCAGCACCAGCACCGAGTCGGCCGTGACGGCCAGCGCCGGGTCGACGATGCGCGCCTTGTAGTCCGCCAGGCTTTCGAACACGACGGCGCGGCCGCGATGCTGCAGCAGCCCGGGCGTCGCGGCCGAGGGCTTGAGCACCGCGCCGCGCGGGGCGAGGTTGCCGCGCAGCACGCACATGCCGCCATCGGCGACGAGCGGCTTGTCGAGCGGGCGGATGACCTCGTCGTCGAGCTGCGGCGCGTCCTTGACGTTGTCCCAGAGGCTGCGTCCATTCACGGTCGGTGCGTCCGGGTGCGGCAACAGGCCGGCCTCGCCGAGGCGACGCAGCACCGCCGGCAGCCCGCCCGCGTAGTAGAACTCCTCCATCAGGAAGCGCCCCGAGGGCATCAGGTCCACCAGCGTCGGCGTGCCGCGGCCGATGCGCGTCCAGTCCTCGAGGTCGAGCGAGACGCCGATGCGCCCGGCGATCGCCTTCAGGTGGATCACGGCGTTGGTCGAGCCGCCGATCGCGGCATTGACGCGGATCGCGTTCTCGAACGCCGCTCGGGTGAGGATCCGGGACAGCGTCAGCCCTTCGAGCGCCATCTGCACGATCCGCATGCCCGACAGGTGGGCCAGCACGCTGCGCCGCGCGTCGACCGCCGGGATCGCCGCGTTGTGCGGCAGCGTGACGCCGAGCGCCTCGGCCATGCACGCCATGGTCGATGCGGTTCCCATCGTGTTGCAGGTACCGGCCGAACGCGACATGCCGGCTTCCGCCGACATGAACTCGTGCAGGGTGATCTTGCCCGCCTTGACCTGCTCGGAGAGCTGCCACACGGCC
>DATCGH010000190.1:0-5249 GCA_036509055.1 Caldimonas sp. | reverse complement strand
TCGCGCTGCGGCACGCGGGTGTAGTCGGCGAGGCCGCCGGCGGCGACGGTGACGACGTCGCCGTGCAGGCAGCCGGCCTCGAGCAGCTCGCGGATCACGAATCCCGGGCCGCCGGCCGCCTGGAACTGGTTGACGTCGGCGCTGCCGTTCGGATACACGCGCGCAACCAGCGGCGTGAGCCGTGACAGCTCGGAGAAGTCGGTCCAGTCGATGACGATGCCGGCCGAGCGCGCCACCGCGACCCAGTGGATCAGGTGGTTGGTCGAACCGCCGGTGGCGAGGAGCGCCACCATCGCGTTGACGATGGTCCGCTCGTCGACCAGCCGGCCGATCGGCGTGAGCCGGGCCTCGCCGCCGGCTGCCGCCTCGGCCCAGCCGGCATTGGCCAGCACCAGGCGCACCGCCTCGGCGGTGAGCGCATCGCGCAGCTCGGCATGGGGATGGACGAAGGCGGCGCCGGGCACGTGCAGCCCCATCGCCTCGAGCAGCATCTGGTTGCTGTTGGCCGTGCCGTAGAAGGTGCAGGTGCCGGGCCCGTGGTATGAGGCCGACTCGGCGGCGTAGAGCGCGTCGCGGCCGATCTTGCCGAGCGCGTACTGCTCGCGCACCTTGGTCTTCTCGCTGTTCGCGAGGCCGCTGGACATCGGCCCGCCGGGCACGAACACGCACGGCAAGTGGCCGAAGTGGAGCGCGCCGATCAGGAGGCCCGGGACGATCTTGTCGCAGATGCCGAGCAGGAGCGCGGCATCGAAGACGTCGTGCGAGAGCGCGACCGCCGTGCCCATGGCGATGGTGTCGCGCGAGAACAGGCTCAGCTCCATGCCGGCCCGGCCCTGGGTCACGCCGTCGCACATCGCCGGCACGCCGCCCGCCACCTGGGCGGTGGCGCCGAGCCGATGCGCCGCCGCCCGGATCACCGCCGGGAAGCCCTCGTACGGCTGGTGCGCCGACAGCATGTCGTTGTAGGCGGTGACGACGCCGATGTTGGGGGCGCGCTCGGCAACGATCCGGAGCTTGTCGACCGCCGGCAGCGCCGCCGTGGCATGGGCCAGGTTGGCGCAGCCGAGCCGCTCGGGTCCGCGCGGCCGGGCGAGGATCGCCTCGATGCGGGCCAGGTAGTCGCGCCGGCTCGGGGCGCTGCGCTCGCGGATGCGCTCGGTGATCTCGACGACGCCGGCTTTCATCGGCCGATCTTCGCCGCGAACGCCGTGGCTGGCTAGCGGAGGGTCAAATCGACGCGATTGCCGGCGTCGGGCGTGAGGCTGCCGTCCGGCATCTCGATCAGCTCGACCTGCATCTTGCCGCTGCCCAGGCCGTTGGCCTCGAGCGCATGGCGGATCGCACCGGTGCGTGCCTTGGCGAGCTCGAAGTCGCGCTCCTTGTTCGCACCGGTCAGGTAGCGGGCGCTGAGGCGGACCGAGCTGGCACCGGAGCGGGCCGCGTCGGCGAAGCGCGCCAGGCCCTCGTTCGAGCCGGCGGGCAGCTTGTCCGAGCCGGCGGCGAAGGTCACGTCCTTGGGCAGCGGGTCTGTCGGCGAACCGGTGGCCTGCGGCGTTGAGCCGGAGGACGGCGCGGCCGCGGGGGCGACCGCCGTGCCCGTCACGGCAGCCTCCGGCGGCGGTGCCTTGCGGCCGGCGAGCACGATTCCTGCAATGGCGACCACGATCAGCACAGCCACAGCGAAGATGACGACGGTGCGTGAAGAATTGCTCTGCGGCGGCTTCTTTTGTTCGCTCATGAGGTTCCCGGGTGGCTCTGGTTCTGCGGGCGGCGGCCGATTCTAGGCGGCGATGAACACGCATCACCCCCTTCTGCCCGGCGGTCGCGACCCCGAACGGCTGCTCCGTGAAACGGTCGACGACTGGGACGGCGGCGACGCCTGGATCTTCGGCTACGCCTCGCTGATCTGGCGCCCGGAGTTCGATTCGGTCGAGGACCGGCCGGCCACCGTCTACGGCTGGCACCGCTCGCTGGCGATGCGCTCGCGGGTCAATCGCGGCACGCCGGAATGCCCCGGTCTGGTGTTCGCGCTGGTCCAGGGCGGCTCGTGCCGCGGCCGCGCCTACCGGATCGACAGCGCGCGCGTCGAGGGCGAGCTGCGCCGCCTCTGGGGCCGGGAAATGCCGAACGGCATCTACGACCCAAAGTGGCTGCCGTGCCGCACGCCGCAGGGCGTGGTCCGCGCCCTCGCCTTCACCCTCGACCGGCGCAGCCCGAGCCATACCGGCCGGGTCGACGACGATCAGATGGTCGAGATCCTGCGCACCGCCAACGGCCGCTTCGGCAGCACCCTGTCCTACCTGGTGGAGACGGCGACCTCGCTGCGCAACTGCGGCATCCGCGACCGCGACATCGAGCGCTTGGTCGACCTGGCGCGCAGGAACGCCCTCACGGCCTGACGCCGGCGGCGGCGCGAGCCTCGGGCGGCATGTCGCCGCGTGCCGATGCCAGATCCTCTTCGGTATCGATGTCGACCAGGATGCCGGGATCGTCGAGCTCGACGCCGAACGCCGGATAACGGGCGATCAGCCGCCGCGCCCCCTCGTCGCCGCTGAGCGCGAGCAGCTCCGAGTAGAGCTCGGGCGCGAAGCCGACCGGATGGCCACGCTTGCCGCGGTGCTGGGCGTAGACCACCGCGTGGTCGTCGAGCAGCCGGGCCACCGCGACCAGGGTCGACGGCTGCACCAGCGGCATGTCGCCCGGCAGGATCAGCCAGCCGGCGGCATGCGGCCGGGCGCGGACGCCGGCGCTGATCGAGTGACCCATGCCGACGGCGATCGCGCCGTCGTTGCGGCCGACCTCGGGCATGACGACCACGTCGCGGGCGGCGACGCTTTGCCGCGCCAGGTCGGCGAACGGCTCGGTGGTGACGACGACCACGTGCAGGTGGCTGGCGATCGCCTGGCCGAGGGTGGTGGCGAGCACGCTGCGGCCATCGCCGAGCGGGGCGGCGAGCTTGTGCGAGCCGGCCGCGAACCGGGAGCCGCGGCCGGCCGCGAGAACGATCACGGTTCGCGTGGTGGCCATGGGTCCGAGGATGGGAGACACCCGGCGAATCAGGAAGTGGTAGGTCTACGTAAGGCCTTCCCCGTAAGCAGAAGCGAGCGGGCGGCGGGCCGACGCCCGCTGGCAGCCCGCCGGCCCGTCTGCTGCCGCCCGCTCCACCCTTCCTATACTCGGCCCGTGACCGACATCGCCGCCCTGCGCAAGAGCTATGAGCTGGCCGAGCTCGACGAATCGGCGTCCAGCGAGGATCCGCTGCGCCAGTTCGCCGGCTGGCTGGAGCAGGCGATCGCCGCCCAGCTGCCGGAGCCGAACGCGATGACCCTGGCCACGGTCGGCGCCGACGGCCGGCCGTCGACCCGGATCGTCCTCGTCAAGGGCTACGACGAGCGCGGCATCGTCTGGTTCACCAACTACGAGAGCCGCAAGGGCCGCGAGCTCGCGGTGCACCCGGTCGCGGCCCTGCAGTTCCACTGGGTGGAGCTGGAGCGGGTGGTGCGGATCGAAGGGCCGGTGGAAAAGGTGTCTGCGGAAGAATCGGATGCGTACTACGCGACCCGGCCGCTCGACTCGCGCATCGGCGCCTGGGCATCGCCGCAGAGCCAGGTGATCCCGTCGCGGAAGACGCTGGTCGCCAACGCCGCCCGCTACGGAGCGCAGTTCATGCTGCGTCCGCCGCGGCCGCCGCACTGGGGCGGCTACCGCCTGCAGGCGGAAAGCTGGGAGTTCTGGCAGGGCCGCAAGTCGCGCCTGCACGACCGGCTGCGCTATCGGCGCGACGGCGCGCAGTGGCTGCGCGAGCGGCTCGCGCCTTAGGCCGGCTTCGCAGCGTGCCCGCTCAGGGCTCGCCGTCCCAGTAGTCCAGGTCGGGGCCGATGCGCGCCATCCGGGCAAAGCCCTGGCCGCCCAGGCCGGACATCGCCAAGTACTTGCCCGAGTCGGGATACTCGACGATCTCCGGCCGCGCCCGGGTGCTGATCGAGAGGTACTTCAGCGGTGCGTCCGAGGTGTTGATGATCTGGTGCGGATAGTCCGGGCCGGGCGGCAGGAAGGCGACGTCGCCGGCCTTGATCGCGAGCAGCTCGCCGGCGACCCGCAGCGTGCCGCGCCCCTCGAGGACGACGAAGGCCTCCTCCTCGGCGTGGTGCAGGTGGTAGGGGCAGCCACGCATGCCCGGGGCGAGGATGTCGATGCTGACGCCGAGGGCGTCGGCGACGGTGCCGGCGCCGAGCCGGGCGCACTCGGTGTCGTACAGCGGCGGGCGCAGCTCGCGCTGCTTGGGAGCCTCGTCGAAATTGCGGATCAGCTGTCGGCGCAGCGCGTCGGCGCGTTCGCTCATGGGGTCGCTCCGGAAAGGGGTTCGCGCCATGATGCCCCGGGCCCGCGAATTCCGGCAAGAAGGGCTTCGGCTTGGGCACAATCGCGGGCCGCTGCGGCGCCCTGCAGTCATCAACAACAAGCGTTTTCGTGAACAGCCTCTTCGTCACACTCGGCATCGAGTCCTGGAAGCCGATCCTCGCGGCCCTCGTCCTGCCGCCCGTTCCCCTGCTTCTGCTCACCCTCGTCGGCGCGCGGCTGCTGCTGCCGCGGCGCGGCCTCGGCTGGCTGCTGATCCTGATCAGCGTCGTCCTGCTGTGGCTCTCGGCCTGCAGCGGCGCGGCCCGCGGCCTCGTCCAGTTGTTCGTGCAGCCGCCCGCGGCGATGAGCTTCGACCGGGTGCGCGAGCTCCGCGCCGAGGTCGCGGCGAAGAAGCCGCTGGCGATCGTCATCCTCGGCGGCGGGGTCGAGCCCTTCGCCCCGGAGTACGGCGTCAGCAGCCTGCAGTACCCGTCGCTCGAGCGGCTGCGCTACGGCCTCTGGCTGGCGCGCGAGACCGGCGCGCCGATCGCCTTCAGCGGCGGCGTCGGCTGGGGCCAGCCGGACGCGGCCGCGGAGGCCAAGGTCGCCGCCAAGATCGCCGCCGAGGAGTTCAACCGGCCGATCAAGTGGCAGGAAGACGACTCTCGCGATACCCGCGAGAACGCGCTGCGCACCTTCGCCCTCCTGAAGCCCGCGGGCATCGACCACATCGTCCTGGTCACCCACGGCTACCACATGTCGCGGGCGCTGCGCGCCTTCACCGAAGCGGCCGGGCCGAGCATCAAGATCGAGCCGGCACCGATGGGCCTGGCGCGCCGGATCGAGTCCCCGGCGCTGGAGTGGATCCCGAGCGCGCGCGGCTTCAGCCAGATGCGCCAGACCCTGCG
>DATCGH010000189.1:0-3224 GCA_036509055.1 Caldimonas sp. | reverse complement strand
CGTGGCGCACAGCTACGGCAAGACCGCGACCTTCATGCCCAAGCCCATCGTCGGCGACAACGGCTCGGGCATGCACGTGCACCAGTCGGTGTGGAAGGACGGCAAGAAC
The DNA here is from genome assembly GCA_036509055.1 of Caldimonas sp. Classification (GTDB taxonomy): domain Bacteria; phylum Pseudomonadota; class Gammaproteobacteria; order Burkholderiales; family Burkholderiaceae_C; genus Schlegelella_A. The sequence continues at coordinate 3,115 of DATCGH010000189.1, read as the reverse complement.
CTGTTCGCCGGCGACGGCTACGCGGGACTGTCGGAATTCGCGCTGTACTACATCGGCGGCATCATCAAGCACGCTCGGGCGCTGAACGCGATCACCAACCCCGGCACCAACAGCTACAAGCGCCTGGTCCCGGGCTTCGAGGCGCCGGTCAAGCTGGCCTACAGCGCCAAGAACCGCTCGGCGTCGATCCGCATTCCCTACGTCGCCAACCCGAAGGGCCGGCGCATCGAGGCGCGCTTCCCGGACCCGCTGGCCAACCCGTACCTCGCGTTCACCGGCCTCTTGATGGCCGGCCTCGACGGCGTCGAGAACAAGATCCATCCGGGCGAGGCGGCGAGCAAGGACCTGTACCACCTGCCGCCCGAGGAGGACGCGAAGATCCCGACCGTCTGCTCGAGCCTCGAGCAGGCGCTCGACTATCTCGACAAGGGCCGCGCCTTCCTGACCAAGGGCGGCGTCTTCACCGACGCCTACATCGATGCCTACATCGACCTGAAGATGCAGGAAGTCACGCGTTTCCGCATGACGACGCATCCGATCGAATTCGACATGTACTATTCCCTGTAGCCTTCGGCACAGAGGCTGCGCCTGACGGACAGCGGGGACGGCCAAGGCCGTCCCCTTCTGTTTGTGGCCGCGAGCGGCGGCCGAGCGAGCCGATCCGGCTGCGTGACAATCAGGTTCGGCCTGTCGGCGCGGTCGCCTGGCGCGCGTTGAACGGCTGGAGACGACGACATGAGACTGCCCCTTCCGATTTCTTCCGCCCTCGCCGCGGCGCTGGTCTGCGCCGTGGGGCACGGCGCGGCGCTGGCGGCCGAGGAGGGCGCGACCTACCGCTGCCCGAACAACGACTACAAGAACACGATCTCCGCCAAGGAGGCCGAGAAGCTCGGCTGCAAGAAGCTCGAAGGCGCGCCGGTCACGGTGATCCAGATGACCAAGCCGCGGCCGCAGGGCACGACGGTTCCCGCCGCGGCCACCGGCAGCAGCCCCGCCAAGGTCGATCCGGCGGCGCAGCGGGCGCGCGACAGCGACGCCCGTCGCATCCTCGAGAACGAGCTCCGGACCGAGGAAGAGCGGCTGGCGGCGCTGAAGAAGGAATACAACAACGGCCAGCCGGAACGGCAGGGCAACGAGCAGAACTACCAGAAGTACGTCGACCGGGTGGGCCAGCTCAGCGCGGCGATCACCCGCAAGGAAGCCGACATCGCCGCCATCCGACGCGAGCTGCAGAAGCTGCCGCCTGCCCCCGCCCTGCCGTTGTGACCGCCGCCGGCCCGCCCGCCGCTCCGGCGCCCCGCGCCGACGACGCGGCCGGCTACGCGGCGCTCGACCTGCTGGCGACGATGGTCGCCGTGGTCACGCCCGAGGGCGAATGCATCTTCGCCAATTCGTCGTTCGAGAACGTACTCGGCCTGTCGCGGCGCAGCATGTCGCGCGGCTCGGCCTTCGACTGGTTTGCCGACGCCCAGCTGCTGCAGAGCGCGGTCTGGGCGGTCAGCAGCAACGCCTTCGCCACCAGCCGGCTCGACGCGCAGCTGAAGCGGCCCGGCGCCACCCACGGCGAGACGCTGCCGGTGCGGGTGATCGTCAACCAGATCGACAGCTCGCGCAATGTCGTCTTCGAGGTCGTCGAGATCGAGCAGCAGACGCGCCAGGAGCGCGAGGAGCGTGCCCTTGAGCAGGCGCAGGCGACCAAGGAGCTGATCCGCAATCTCGCCCACGAGATCAAGAATCCTCTCGGCGGCATCCGTGGTGCGGCCCAGCTGCTCGAGATGGAGATCGAATCGCGTTCCCTGACCGAATACACCCAGGTCATCATCGACGAGGCCGACCGGCTGCAGTCGCTGGTCGACCGGCTGCTGGCGCCGCACAGGAAGCCCCATGTCGTGGGCAACGTCAATATCCACGAGGTCTGCGAGCGGGTGCGGGCGCTGATCGACGCCGAATTTCCGAACGGCCTCGCCACCGAGCGCGACTACGACACCTCGATCCCCGAGTTCCGGGGCGACCGCGAGCAGCTGATCCAGGCCGTGCTCAACATCACCCACAACGCCGCCGAGGCGCTCGCCGAGCGCATCGCCATCGGCGATGCGAAGATCGTCCTGCGCACGCGCGTGGCCCGGCAGATCACGCTCGGCAAGCATCGCTATCGTCTGGCACTGGAATTGCATATCGAGGACAACGGCCCGGGCGTTCCGGAGTCCTTGCGCGATCGGATCTTCTTTCCACTCGTGTCGGGGCGCGAAGGCGGCTCGGGCCTCGGACTCACACTTGCGCAGACCTTCATCCAGCAACACCATGGCACCATCGAATTCGAGAGCGAACCCGGCCGCACGGTCTTCAAGATCGTGATTCCCTTCGCCTGATGTGGTCCCTTCGACTGCCCCCTTTGCCGACGTCCGCTGCGGGTCCGATCGCATGAAGCCCATCTGGATCGTCGACGACGACCAATCGATCCGCTTCGTGCTCGAGAAAGCCCTGACGCGCGAGGAATTCGTCGTCCGCAGCTTCACCAATCCGCGCGACGTCCTCGCCGCCCTCGAGGACGACCTGCCGCAGGTGCTGGTGTCCGACATCCGCATGCCCGGCGGCTCCGGCATCGAGCTGCTCTCGAAGATCAAGGCCAAGCATCGGGATCTGCCGGTCATCATCATGACCGCCTACTCCGATCTCGACAGCGCCGTCAGCGCCTTCCAGGGCGGTGCCTTCGATTACCTGCCGAAGCCGTTCGACGTTCCCAAGGCGGTGGACCTGATCCGCCGCGCGGTCGAGGAGAGCCTGCACGAGGGCCAGACCGAGACGGCCGCTGCCCAGGTGCCGGAGATCCTCGGCCAGGCGCCGGCGATGCAGGACGTGTTCCGGGCAATCGGCCGGCTCAGCCAGAGCATCGTCACGGTGCTGATCACCGGCGAGTCGGGCTCCGGCAAGGAGCTGGTTGCCAACGCCCTGCACAAGCACAGCCCGCGCGCCAGCGGCCCGTTCGTCGCCATCAACACCGCGGCGATCCCGAAGGACCTGCTCGAGTCGGAGCTGTTCGGCCACGAGCGCGGCGCCTTCACCGGCGCGCAGACGACGCGCCGCGGCCGCTTCGAGCAGGCCGACGGCGGCACGC